>DASYPF010000440.1:0-4280 GCA_036006905.1 Acidobacteriota bacterium | reverse complement strand
GGGGGAGTGGGAGAGTGGGAGAGTGTCGAAGTACGAAGTGCGAATGTCGAATGGCTTCCGGCAATTGACAAGTTGCCTGTGCACAGTCCAAATACGTCATTCGACATTCGTCATTCGCACTTCGTACTTCGCACTTCAATCCTTCTCCCTTCATCCTTTCCCCTTCACCCTTCTCTCTTCTCCCTTCCCCCTTCTCCCTTCCCCTTCTCCCCTCACTCCTCTCCCTTCCCGTTTCCCACCGAAGTCCGCTCCTGCTCGACCAACTCAATCGCTAGGCGGCGGATGGCCGAAAGATCCATCTTTCCCGTTCCCAACACCGGAATTTTTTCCACTCGAAAGAAAGCGTTCGGTCTCGGTTTCCAAAGATTGGGTAGATCAGCCCTGTCCAACTTTTCGAGTACCTGCTTTAGTGCCTCTTCCGGGAGTGTATGTAATACAACTAGCTTTTCTCCTTTGCTTGCATCCGGAACGCCGCTGACTGCAACGACCTGCTCGGTGACTTCGGCTAATTCCTGAAGCGCCTCTTCGACCCGAACATGGGGAACCATTTCACCACCGATTTTGCTGAACCGCGAAAGTCGATCGGTGATTTGGATAAAACCATCCTCATCGGCCGTGGCGATGTCGCCGGTGACGTACCAGCCTTCTCGTATCACCTCGGCCGTTTTCTCCGGGCGATGGAGGTAACCCATCATCACATTGGGGCCTTTTACGAGCAGCAGTCCCGGCTTGTCGGGCGAAATGGGTTGCATCGTTTCTGGATCGACAATGCGGATGCTGACTCCGGGCAGCGGATGTCCGATGCTGGCGCGCTTGCGGCCTACCTGGAAGAAGCCGGCGCTTCGAAAATCGCGCACGTTGACGGCGACAATAGGAGAGCACTCAGTGCAGCCGTATCCTTCCATGGGACGAATTCCGAATTTATCTTCGAATGCCTCGGTGATGCGGGGGCTGAGTTTTTCGGCGCCGGCGATCACGTATTGCAGGCTGCCCAAGTCTTCCGGCTCGCAGCGTCGAATGATGCTTTGCAAAATAGTGGGTGTCGCCAGCAGCAAAGTGGCTCGGTAGCGCCCAATCAGAGCACCAATGATACGGGCATCGAAGGGATTTGGATGATAAACTGCCGCCATTCCGTGAAGCAGCGGAAACCAAAGCGTTCCTGTGAATCCGAAGGAATGAAAAAATGGGAGGATGCCCATGACGCGATCGTGTTTGGTCGCGGCAAACACTTGCGCCAAGCCCTCCAGGTTGGAGCGGATATTGTGGTGAGAGAGCATCACCCCTTTGGGTTCTCCGGTGCTGCCGCTGGAAAAAATCACCGTTGCCAGGCGATCGACGTCTTCGGTCTCTGTTGCGCCCAGACGGCGAATGAGCATCCGAGCGGGGGCCAGTACCGCCAGGAAGAAAGCGGTCGCGACCTGCCCGCGAGTCTTCTGCGAGGCGAGGTCTTCTAAAAAAACCGAGGAGGCAGGAGCCGCGACGCGTGCCTTTTCCAGAAACTGCCGGGAAGTGACAATGGTTTGAATTCCACACTGGCGGATACACGATTCCAGCACCGGCTGCGAAAGCGTGTAATTGAGATTGACGGGGACTTTGCCGGAAAGCAGCGTTGCGATGTTGGCGCTGGCCGCCGCCACCGAAGGAGGGAGCAACAGGCCCACCATCTCTTGGCTTCTCCAGGTAGGGCCAGATTCTGAGCCGCGCGCGTGAGCAAGCGGACTCTCGCTGTTCCGTCCGCTGCCCGCTGGGCGGGGTCGCAGCTCGGATTTTTTTTCATGTTCTTGCAACAAGCGAGCCAGCACGATGGAGCGCGCCAGCAGGCCCAAATAAGATACTTTCGGGTTCAAGCCATCGGCGGCAGCCAGACGAAATGGATGCTTTTGCGCTTCATTAACAAAAGTGACGTGTAATGGTTTCTGCCGTTCCTTTCGAAGAGCGAAAGCGCTGGCAGACAATTCCTGCACAGCACGGCGAACTTCCGTGGCGGTGGAACTGGCCGGCAGGGGAGCGCCGAATGTTACGGTGACTGGATAGGGAATGCAGCGCGGCCATTTCCAAAGAAAGCGTCCCTTTTCATAGCTGAAAATGCTTCCCCACACTCCATCCAGATGGATCGGGATGATGGGCGCTTCGAGTCCTTTCATGATGCGCTCGAACCCGCGGCGAAACGGCAGCAATTGCCCGGTCCTGGTAATTTGACCTTCTGCGAAAATGCACACCACGCGCCCTTCCTGAATTGACCGCGAAGCCTCCCGCAGCGCTTGAATTACCACGCGCGGTCCCCCGCTCGACGATACCGGGATAGCCTTCATTATCTTGGCAAAGGGACGGATAAGGGGCAGATCGTAATATTCCTTGAACATCAAGAATCGAATGCGCCGATCGGTAGATGCCAGAAGCAGCAGCACATCTACAAAGGATAAGTGATTGCTGACGAAAAGCGCGCCTCCCCGTTCGGGAATATTTTCGCGGCCCACGACACGAATGCGATAAATCGTGTGCACCAGAATCCAAAGACAGAAACGGAGCAGCGCATCCGGCAGCAATGTCATCAGGTAGATAGTGACAATCACCGTGGCGCACGCGCTGAAAAGGAAGACCTGCGACGGCGTCCAGCCCAGTTGCACCGTGGCCAGCCAATAAACGCCCGCCGAGACAAGCATGCCGACAAAAGTCATCAGATTAGCCGCGGCCAATGTCGTTCCTTTGACTTCCGGCGCCGGGCGATGTTGCGTCAGAGCATTGACTGGAACGGCAAAAAAACCCGCAAAAAAACCGGCTGCCGCGAGCAGCACGCCGGCGTGCAGGAAGCTAGTAACATGGAATGACAGAGCCAGCGAGAATACGGAGAGCCCGATGGAGCCGAGAGGCACCAGGCCATATTCAATCTTGTTGTGCGATAAGAGCCCGGCCGCATAACTTCCCAGCCCGATTCCAATCGCCAGGGTAGCCTGCAAGTAGCCGATGTTGGTTTCGGTCAGATGAAGCTCCGTCTTTCCGAACATGATGATGTTCAGTTGGAACATAAATCCCAGGAACCAAAAATAAATATTTCCGAGAATCGCCAGCCACAGGACGCGATCGCGATGGGCCAGTGATAATATTTGGAAAACGTCTTTCGGGAAGTTCCAGCGGAATGGCGCGTTTCTGTTTGCCGGCGCAACCGGAGTGATCTTCACGCTGGTTGCGGCTCCCACCAGTGCCAGGCCCATCAGGATCAGCCCAGCGAAATAAAGTCGTCCCTTAAGCTGTTCAAACAGCATCGCTCCGGCAACGGTTCCAACAATGATGGCGACAAATGTAGTGAGCTCCAGCACGCCGTTTCCCCAGGAGAGTTTTTCTTCAGGAAGCAGCTCGGGCAGGATCCCGTACTTGCTCGGGCTGAAGAAGGCTGCCTGCGCGCCCGTGAGAAACAGCAGGGCCATCGACAGATAGAGATTTCCGTGCCAGAAAGCGAGAGCCCCGAGCGCCATGATGACCACTTCGGCAATTTTGGTCCAAAGGGTCACCGAGCGCTTGCTGTAACGATCCGCTAGAAACCCTCCATACATGGAGAAGATCAAAAAGGGGAGAATGAACAGCGCGCCGATGAGCGAGACGCGCTCGTTGCCTTGGATCTCGGAGGTTGCCGTCATCAGCGCCATCATGGTGATGACATACTTGTAGGCGTTGTCGCTGAAAGCGCCTTGAAACTGCGTGGCGATCAGATACCAGAAACCGCGCGTGGATTCAGTCGTGCGAATTGGGGCAGCTTGATGATCCATGGATCGAATTGTTGCTCATCATACAACGAGGTCGCTAATTGTAGAGATGGAAGTGTCAGGGATTGGAGCCTGCAAAGCGGGTGCTCGGGATTGGACATTTTGTAGATTGTCGATTGCTTGTCTCGGGCGCGCCGGAGGCGCGCTCTGGAGTTTCTGCATTCGATGGAGAATAGGTCTGAGCCCGCGGAGCGGGGCGTGAGCCGTAATGAGTAGAGAGCTTAGTCAAGTAGCACAAACGGTGCGGCTTCGGTCTTTGAAGCCTAATCCTACCTGGGCGAGTCCGTACTCGTCTAGAAATCGTTGCCAAAACCGGTGGTCCAACCCCCGCCTTGACGGGGACACCCACCGGGAACGCAGCCAGGGCAGCGCCGCAAAGCGCTGTCGCGAAGAGGCCAGGCAGCGGTACTCCGGGGGGTGTCGTGTCGGCCTAGAGTGTCGTGCGAGCCTCCTCCGCTTTGGCGAAGCATGGGGCCGCTGCCTTTGGCGGTCTCCCGAAGAGGCTAATACGGTTAACCT
>DASYPF010000439.1:0-7077 GCA_036006905.1 Acidobacteriota bacterium | reverse complement strand
GCGGGAGGGCTGATTCAATACCTAAGAAGAACTCAGAGGTCGACACTGGAACATCTGCGCCCACCGGCTTACCTGCGTTCTGCTGATTTCCTCCGGATGGATGTATCCAGCATTGCCAATCTAGAATTAATCGTATCGGTCGACGGCTCTCGCAAGTGGACGCTCTATTCCATTTTAGATTTCACCCAGACAGGTATGGGAGCGCGGCTTCTGAAAGAGTGGTTGCTGCGTCCCAGCCTGAGCGTCGATTCGATCCGCCACAGGCAGGATGCCGTTGAGGAGCTAAAAGAGAATGTAATGCTGCGGCGAGAAATCATCGATCTCCTCTCCGATATTCATGATCTGGAGCGTTTACTGTCGAAGACGATACTGGGGCTGGCCAATCCGCGCGACATGACGTCCCTGGAAGCCTCCCTGAAACAACTGCCCAAACTGAAAACAGCTTTAGGCAAGGCGCAATCCGATCCCCTGCGCCGACTGAAAACGAGTCTGGATCCACTTGAGGATGTTGCGTGCGCTCTCGAATCAGCGATCGATGAAGACCCCCCTGTCTCCATTCAGGATGGCGGCATCATCCGGGACGGATACAATGCCGAACTGGACGAGCTTCGCGGCATCCAGCGCGATGGAAAAAGCTACATTGCGGCGATTGAAAACCGGGAGCGGGGGCGCACGCGTATCCCTTCGCTAAAAGTTAAATACAACCGCGTTTTCGGTTATTTCATCGAAGTGACGCGCAGCCACTTGGGGTCGGTTCCTTCCGACTACACGCGCAAGCAGACTTTGGCGAATGCGGAACGCTTTACCACGCCGGAATTGAAGGAATACGAGGAAAAAGTCTTGACCGCTGAGGAGCGCATCCTGGAGCTGGAGAAAGAGCTTTTTACCAGCCTGCGCCGGCAGGTCGCGTCCGAACATTCAAGAATTCAGGGCACTGCTACCACAATCGCGGAACTGGACACGATGTCATCGCTCGCAGAGGCGGCCCATCGTTACCGTTACACGCGGCCTGCGGTTGACACGTCGACGGTCATTGAGATCCACAACGGGCGTCATCCGGTCCTTGAACAGAGGGATGATGCTCCCTTCACTCCCAACGATCTTTACTGCGACACAGAAACTCACCAGATCCTCCTCATCACCGGTCCCAACATGGGGGGAAAATCAACGTTTCTCAGGCAGAATGCGCTCATTGTGATTTTGGCACAGATGGGCTCTTTTGTGCCGGCCGATTCAGCGCGCATCGGACTGATAGATCAAATCTTCACCCGTGTTGGGGCGTCTGACAACTTGGCGCGCGGTCGCTCTACCTTCATGGTGGAGATGATTGAGACGGCCAATATCCTGAATAACGCCACACCACGGAGCTTGATTTTGCTGGATGAAGTGGGGCGCGGGACGGCGACATTTGACGGCCTGTCGATCGCCTGGGCCGTAGCCGAATTCCTCCACAACGAGAATATGTGCAAAGCAAAAACGCTTTTTGCGACCCACTACCACGAGTTGACCAAGCTGGCGCGCTTATACAGCGGCGTGAAAAATTTTTGCGTTACAGTCAAAGAGGCAGGCGACGACATCGTTTTTTTCCACAAGGTGGTTCCCGGAAGCGCAGACAAGAGTTACGGCATTGAAGTGGCACGCCTGGCGGGATTGCCCGCACCCGCGCTGCGCCGCGCTAGGGAGATCCTCAAGAAACTGGAGCGCAAGGAAATCGACTTGTCGGGCCAGCCGCGATCGCGCAGCACGGATGAAGCGATCGACGAGATTCAAAAGACGCTGTTTTGAATAGCTAAGCTGGGGAATTGCGAAGTTCGAAGTACGAATGTCGAATGACGACCAGGCAGTCACAGGTCAATTAGCAGGATACTGAAAAAGTCACCGCCACGCGTTGTTTCAGAGTCCCGCTTGGCCGGGCCCGAAGAATTGTAGCCCAGGGCGTGAGGCTGGCAGCCCGCCGTAAGCGGGCCTGGCGCGGCTTCGCCGCGCTCTGGAGTTTCTACATTCGATGGAGAATAGGTCTGAGCCCGCGGAGCGGGCGTCCAGCGTGTAGCCCCCGGCGCAGCGAAGCGGAGCCGAGGGCCAAGTAGGGTTTCCGAGAGGGAGCCCGCAAGGCGGGCGACAGAGTTTAGCTTAATTGGAGTCCGGTTTGAAATCGGTGTGATATGCCCAAAGAAGCGCCTCCTTCTTGATTGGATGGCAAGGCTTCAACGTGGCAATTACAATGCGATACCGGATTTTCTGCTGTCGCCCGCCCTGCGGGCTCTCCTGGCGAACCCCCAACTCACCCCCGGCTCCGCTTCGCTGCGCCGGGGGCTACACGCTGGACGCCCGCTCCGCGGGCTGAGTTGGCCAATTGTTTCTTCGAAATGCAGAAACTCCAGGGTGCGGCTTCGCCGCGCTACATCCGGATTATATCCGGAATGGCGCGCCGATGGCGCGCTCGTCTTTGCGCCTTTGCATTGAGCCTTTCCGTGAAAGTTTATGAATAGTACAGGGATACAGCCGGCACGGTCTCGTGCTTTGATTTTTGCGCTGCTTGTATTCCCCTACTTCCTTAATCTCGGAGTTTCGGCGCTCTGGGATTCCAACGAGGCGTTTTATGCAGAGACACCTCGGGAGATGCTGGAACGCAGAGATTTCATATTTCCTACTTTCAACCACGAGCCGCGGGTCCACAAACCACCGTTAACCTATTGGCTTATCGCGCTCAGTTATCGATTATTTGGCATCAGTGAATTTTCGGCGCGGATTCCCTCGGCGCTGGCGGTCTGCCTCCTGCTCGGCTTTCTCATCTACTTTTTGCTGCGAAACAACGCTCAAGTGATCGCTGCGACCGCATCCAGTTTGGAGGTTGCACAGAGACCCGCGGAGCGGTGGGCGCGGCTGCCGGCGGACGATCATGCGTGGGCAGCGGCAATTCTGGCTGCTTCTTTTCTGGCAACAACGCCACGTTTTTTTATTTCGGCACGGCGCTTGGCCATCGATTGCCTGCTCACTGTGTTTGTCACGATTTCCCTGCTCCTGGTTTACTGGGCGTTGCACGCCGAACAGTCCGAGACAATCCCTGCGGGGCGCTGGCGCCCTAGTTTTGAAAGATGGATGGCGGCAGGGCTTTTCGCAGGCTTGGCATTTCTAACAAAAGGCCCCATCGCTCTGGTGTTGCTGGCAATCACGACGGTGCTTTTTTGCTGGCAACAAAAGAAACTGCCACGCTCCGGTTTATGGTTCTTCTTTGCCGCATTTCTCCTGATCAGCGTTCCCTATTACCTGGTCTTGTGGAAACGAAGCAGCCTTGCTGTTCTCTACAACTTTTTTTTCACAGAAAACATAGGGCGTTATACCGTGGTCACTTTCAGCCCCTGGCGCGGGCCACTTTACTACCTTCGCGTCCTGCTGGCGGATGCCTTTCCTTGGAGTTGGTTCCTGCCGGTGGCCTTTTACCTGCGCAAGTTCTGGGCGCCAAGCAGAAATGCCCTGGTGCATTTCTGTTGGATCTGGTTTCTGGTGGTTGTGCTTTTCTTCAGCCTCTCACATACCAAAGAGGAATATTACATCCTGCCCGCCTATCCGGCGCTGGCGATTCTGATAGCACATTTTTTCGTCGGACTGAAGGTTGAAAAGGCGGCTTCCAAGGTACTATGGGCCACGGCCCTCTGTATCGGCCTCGGGCTGGTGATCGCCGGACTTTTCTTTCTGTGGGCTTCCAAATTTCTCCCGCTCGCCGTCATAGGATGGTGGATTAGCGGCCTGCTTGCTCTCGGGGCGGCAGGGACGCTCGTCCTTTTCTGGCGCGGCGCACCCTCGGCCGCTGCCGGTCTGCTGATAATGCTTCTGCTGCTGACCATGGCAACCATTAACGCCGCGATTTTGCCGGCGCTGGAAACGTTGCGGCCGACACGGCCCCTCACTGCCGAAATCGCACGATCAATGCAACCGGCCGACCATGCTGGCTATTTTCGACTCGCTTCTCCGAGCATGTCTTTCTATCTACGACAACACATCTCCGAGCTCTTTCACCTTGAAGATCTGGAAGCCGACCTTGACAAACCAGGCCGATCCTGGCTGTTGATGGAAGCGGAGCAATTCCAAGCGCTGCCCAGCTCGCTGCAAAACCGTTTGGAAGTCATCGATTCGGCAGCAGAGTTTCCCACAGCCGGGAAACGACTTTGGAAAATCCGATCCTCCACGGACTTGCCTCTAGTCCTTCTGGTTCGAGAGAGGTAGGCGGTACTCGGCAGGCCGTCGGAAAGCTTTTGGCGGCATTCAAAGCTTTGGAGTATTCAAAGTTTTGGAGCATTCAAAGGGAGCGATCGAAAATAACCAAGGTAAAATGAGAATTGCAGTGCTAGCCTGCGGCTCCATGCTGCAGAAGGCAGAAAAATCAAACCTATGAAACATGAATCCCGCCGCTCGTATAGCAAAAGTGCAATCGATGTGACACCTCCAACGGAGACGGCCAGTGGTACCGCGCCCAAGATGGACCTCGCCTCAACGCGCTCACAGTCTGTTACTTTCACGTTCAATCATCCACCTAGAATCTTTCCCATGATGGAAATATCCCTGATCGTGCCGGTCCTTAATGAAGAGCAGAACCTGGAACGTCTTTACCAGAAGATTGTGGATGTCCTGTCTGACCTGGACAAGGAGTTTGAGCTGATATTCGTCGATGATGGCAGCACAGACCAGAGCTTTTCGGTCTTGGAGCGGCTGGCGGCGGGGGATCCGCGGGTTACTGTGATTAGATTTGCGCGCAACTTCGGGCAAACGGCAGCCATGGCTGCCGGATTTAAGATGGCTCGCGGTAACGTCATCATCCCTATGGATGCCGATTTGCAGAATGATCCGGCCGATATTCCAGCCATATTGCGCAAACTGGACGAAGGCTACGACGTCGTAAGCTGCTGGCGGAAGGAACGTCGGGACAGGCTGCTGACCCGCCGCCTCCCTTCGGTGATCGCCAACAAGCTGATCAGTTGGATTTCCGGCGTACACTTGCACGATTTTGGATGCACTTTGAAAGGTTATCGCCGAGAGGTGATGCAACATGTAAAGTTGTACGGCGAAATGCATCGCTTTATTCCTATTTTGGCACATTCGGTCGGAGCCAGCGTTGCCGAGATCACGGTGCGCCATCATCCGCGGCAGTTCGGCGAATCCAAATACGGCATGATGAGAACCTTCAAGGTGGCGTTGGATTTGATCACCATCAAATTTCTAGGCAAGTATTCCACAAAGCCGATGCACTTCTTTGGCGGCACTGGTTTCCTGCTGATTCTGGCTGGAGTGATCACGGCGGCTGTCACTTTAATGGAAAAGCTTCTCCTGGGAGTGAAGGCGCATCGCAATCCGCTGCTGCTCGGCTCAGTATTTTTCGTCATCATCGGAATGCAATGCATTCTGATTGGCCTAATCGCAGAGTTGATGACCCGCACTTATCACGAGTCGCAGGACAAACCAACTTACCTCATCAGGCAAATCCTGAGTACCCAACATAGAGCCGAGCGCGCTCTGATGAGCGAACGCTTCCACTGATAGCCCCGGTTAAAGCCTGAACGTCTCGCTGTAAACTGATCTGACAGGACACGGTGCCAATGAACTCAATCTCCTCGGAGGCATTAGCGGGACAGTGCCTGATACTGGGCTTTGATGGCGCACAGCTTGATCGTCCAACCGCTGACGCCCTCTCAGATATTCGGCCGGCGGGTGTAATACTGTTCGCGCGCAATATTCAGGCGCGTCCTCAAGTTCAAGAGTTGATGCAAAGCCTCCATGAAATCTGTGCTCCCCGACTGGTTTGTGTCGATCAAGAAGGAGGGCGCGTGGACCGTCTGCGCGCGGTTTTTCCTCTGTTCCCATCTGCAGAAAGACTCGAGCTTGCTGGCCAGCAACGACTACTTAAAGATTATGGAAGGCTAACGGGACAGATACTGAATGCATTCGGATTCAATGTCAATTTTGCGCCCGTTTTAGACCTTCGTTATCACGACGAAGATAATGCACTCGGTACGCGGTATCTTGGCCGAGACCCAATGCGAGTTTCTGAATCAGCGCGAGAGTATCTGAGAGGACTGCAAGGCAATGGCATTACCGGATGCGGCAAGCATTTTCCCGGTTTGGGCCGGGCACAGCTTGACAGCCATTTTCGACTCCCAGAGATTAACGCTTCATGCGAGGAGCTGTGGGGCGAAGACCTGATCCCTTACCGCCGATTGGGAGATCAACTGAAGATGGTCATGGTCAGCCACGCCGCCTATCCGCGGCTCCGCGGCAACAAGCGTGCTGTATGCGAAGCGGATCGATCGGACAATTCTCCGCCTGCGCCCGCGGCAGAAACGCGAGGCTCAACTTCCACTAAGACAATCCCCGCATCCTGCGATGCCGAAATCTATCGCATCCTGCGTGATGACATCGATTTCAAGGGTATCGCGCTAACCGACGATCTGGACATGCGAGCGGTGCACGAGTCAATGCCCGCCGAGAAGATCCCGATTTGCTGCCTTGAGGCCGGCGCGGATTTTCTTGTGGTGGGAAAGAACCTGGATTTTGCCCAACTCTGCCGCGATCAACTGGCAACACTGTTTGGAGACCCTTCCTGGCGCGAGCAAGTTCGGGCACGCGCAAAAAAACTCGCGCCGATCCCCGCCGTGCCTCAGACGGATCTGGAGAAAATTGCAGAGCTCGAAGAAGCGTTCAAGGAGTGGAAAAACCAGGCGGGTTTGACGGACTGAAAGATCGTAATGCCTGGTTTTCTCTGTGAAACCTTCGTGTTCTTTGTGGCTCTGTGTTGATTTCCCGTCGAACTCTTCACCACAGAGTCACAAAGGTCACGGAGGATTCACAGAGATTTAATTTTGTTCAACACGCCCTCACGTGGCAGAGCCGGAGTGTCAGCGACGGCCCCGTCCTCTTGCAAATACCACTGATTAAACGGGAGACGCGACTCCACACTCACACACCAAAAATCCTGTTAAACGCACAAGAAATTGCCAACTTGTTACATAATAGAGACTTGAACGGCAGATAGGACTCTATGGACATCTACGAAGAAATTGTCGCCATACGAAAGCGAGGCGAAAA
>DASYPF010000438.1:0-11389 GCA_036006905.1 Acidobacteriota bacterium | reverse complement strand
TTCGCCATGAACAATCGCGGCTCCGGAGGCAAGCGTTGAATCATCGCGGGATGTATAATTCTGTAATCTTGTGTTTCAAGATGGGAGGGTGAATTAAGCGCCATGGAATCAGGAACCGTCCAGCACCCGATTGAGGTCAGCGAAAAAGGCGCCGAGCGCCATGGCGAGAAGCAGTCACTCGACAAGCGTCTTTTCATGCAGCTTCAAGTTTTTGGCGGATGCGCCGAGCCGGCTTCTTTGATCGGGGAGATTCAGCGGAGAGGCGTCGAGGCGGTCCTCTACCAGAATATGAACGACCCGAAAGGCGTTGGCATTCTGACGATGGGCGAAGATCCCAGCCTGTTTGTGACCGCGGTGCGCGAACTTCTCAACGCTAATTCCTTTCAGATGCTGACGCACAAGCCCGAGTACACAATGGTGGGGCGCACCTATTCGAGCGGATACGAATCCGATCTGGAGGATTGGCTGCTCGTCAGGCCGCGGCGCACCGTCCTCAACCGGGAATGGCGGTGGGCAATCTGGTATCCGCTGCGGCGCACTGGCGCGTTTGCCAGACTGGATCCGAAAGAGCAGACGAGCATCCTGCGAGAGCACGCCGCGATTGGCCGGGCCTATGGTGAAGCCGACCTGGCTCATGATATTCGGCTGGCGTGCCATGGTCTGGATGCCCATGATAATGAGTTTGTCATCGGCCTGGTGGGAAGGGAATTGCATCCGCTTTCCCACATTGTGCAAACCATGCGCAAGACCCGGCAGACAGCCGAGTTCATCCAGTCGATGGGCCCCTTTTTTACCGGATATGCGGTTTGGCAGAGTCCGAGCCCTTGAAAGGGCAGTCGAAAGTCGCAAGTCGAAGGTCGCAGGTCGAAAGTCTTGGCTGAGCCGTGCGCGTCAGCAAGCGGACTCTCGATACAGCGATTGCCATCCCAAGTAGACCAGCGATTCCCCCAATTCCCGAGAATTGTCACATCGAGAGTCCGCTTGCTTACGCGCGCGGCTCAGTTGACCTTCGACCTTCGACCTTCGACCTTCGACCTTCGACCTTCGACCTAGTTCCCCTGCTTCTGTTGCCAGTCCGACTTCGTCATTGGCTTGATCGGATCCATTTTTGCGGCTTCCAGGGCGGCGTTTACTCTCGGCAGTTCGTTTTTTGTCAGTGCTTCGAATTCGGCCACTACTGAGTCAAACTCCTTGCCCAGGGCGGTCATGCGCCGGATTTGAGACTGTGTCGGTTTTCCCTCGTACCCGTTTACCGCGCCATAAAGCGTACCCATCTGCTCGCGAATCTTTTCCTCTCCGGTGATGCCGCCTCCTTCTTTAGTTGCAACCAGCTTCGTCCGGATGCCTTCGAGCGAGTCCGCGAAACCTTCAAGCAGCTTGCGAGCGGGATCGCCGGCCGGGAGCTTTGCGGCACGGCTTCTGCTCTGATCGCGCGCGTCCGCTGTGCTATCGACCGCGTAGGTAAGCTCTCCCAGCATGTTGTACAGCTTCATCACGGTGTCAAACTGAAGTGCGCGATCCTCTCTCGTAGAACGGGATCGCGGGTCAGGAGCAACCCTTAACTGAGTCGTATAGGTATCTTTGCCTTTAATCATTTTGACCGTGTAGGTTCCGTCCATCACACGCGGGCCGTATAGAGCAAAGGGATTCGGCACCAGCGCGGCAGCCGGCGGTACCTTCGGAGCTTTCATGCGCATCGACCATTCCACGCGATTCAGACCGCGACGCTTGCTGCCGGGAATGGTAGAGACCAACTTGCCTGACGCGTCGTAAATTTCGAGTCTTAGATCGCCGAAAATGTGGCGCTTTTTCTGGTAATAGGTGATGACCGCGCTTTCGCTGGCCGAACGGCCATTATATTCAGCGTTGGCGTTAAAGCCGAACTCGGATGCGGGGATGGTCAACTCCGCGGGCCTGGAGTTAAGGAAGGCAGCATCCATCGCCAATACTTCCGGTGTCAGCGCCCGCAGCGGTGTGATGTCGTCCACGATCCAGATGCCGCGGCCATGGGTGGCCAGAATCAGGTCGGATTCGCGAGGATGGACGGCAATGTCACGGACGGCGACTTTGGGGAAATTCCCTCCGGTGAACTGCGCCCACTGTTTGCCGCCATCCACAGAGATGAACAATCCGGATTCCGTTCCCACAAAGAGCAAGTCCCGGTTGACTGTGTCTTCCTTGATCACGTGCGCATATCCGGTGATGTCCGGGGTGGCAAGCGGCGTCCATGTTTTGCCGTAGTCGGCAGTCTTGTAGACATAAGTCTTCATGTCGCCGTTGGCATGGCCGTCGAAGGTCGCAAAAGCGGTGGCTTCATCAAAACGGCTCGCTTCCACGGTAGATACCCAGGTGCTGGGAGGAGGCCCCGGGACATTGCCGACTATGTTGGCCCAGTGCTTCCCGCCGTCGCGCGTAACCTGGAGGTTGCCGTCGTCGGTTCCCACCCAGACAATGTTGCCGTTTCTGGGAGACTCGCTGATCGAGTAGATCGTGGTATGGGCTTCGGCGTCAGAATTGTCCACTGTCAACCCGCCCGATTCCTCCTGCTTCTGTTTGTTGGGGTCATTGGTTGTCAGATCGGGAGAGATTCGCTCCCAAGAGTCGCCATGATCTCGGGATCGAAAGAGAAACTGCGAGCCGAAATAGATTGTTCCTTTCGTGTTCGGGCTGACGTGGACGGGCGCGTTCCAGTTGAAGCGGAACTTCTTCTCACCGGCGTCGGGAAAAGGCTTGATGTCCTTGGTCTCGAGCGTCTTTCGATTGATTCGGGCCAGATTGCCGCCCTGGTACTCGGCGTAGACATAATCGGAATCCAGTGGGTCCTCGAAGACCCAAAAGCCGTCTCCTCCATAGACGCTTCTCCAGTGCCGATTCTGGATTCCGCCGACAGCTCGCGACGGGCCGAACCATGAGCTGTTGTCCTGCAATCCACCGTAGACGTTATAGGGCCGCTGCATGTCGTAACTGACGTGGTAGAACTGCGAGATGGGCAAATTCTCGATGAAGCGCCAGTTGTTGCCGCGATCCACCGAAGTGTAAAGACCGCCGTCAGTGCCCACGAAAAGCTGGTCCGAATTAGCGGGGTTGATCCACATGGCATGGAAATCACTGTGAACTCCGCCTCCGATGCCGCTAAAGGTTTTGCCCCCGTCATCACTGACTACCAGGCCGGTGGCAGGCTTGTAGACACGGCGGTAATCATTGGGGTCGACAAAGAGATTGGCGAAGTAGAATGGACGGCCCACGATTTGCTGGCCGGAGCTCATTTCCGACCATGTCTCTCCCAGATCGTCCGAACGGAAGAGCGCGCTGTGCTTTGCCTCTACTACCGCGTAAACCACGCTCGGTCGCGAAGGAGCCACAGCGATGCCAATGCGGCCAAGATCTCCTTCCGGCAGTCCTTTTGATAACTTTTTCCAATGCTCGCCTGCATCTGTGCTTTTGAACAGCCCGCTGCCGGGTCCTCCGGAATTGAAGGTGTAAGGCTTTCTGCGGAACTGCCACATGGCAGCATAAAGAATCTTTGAGTCCTGCGGGTCCATGGCGATCATGGCGCAGCCGGTATCTTCATTTGCGAATAAAACCTTCTGCCACGTCTTGCCGCCGTCACTGGTCTTGAAGACGCCTCGCTCTGCGTTTGCATTCCACAAGTGGCCGGTGGCGCATGCGTAGACTGTGTCGCTGCTTTTCGGGTCAACCAGTATGCGCGCGATATGTTCCGAGTCCGCCAGCCCCATGCGCTGCCAATTCTCGGCGCCGTCGGTCGTTTTGTAGACGCCGTCGCCTATGGAAACACTGTTTCGTACCCACGATTCCCCCGTCCCCACCCATACCGTCTTCGGATTGGACGGATCGATCGTGACTGCGCCGATCGACTGGGTGTATTTGTCAAAAACCGGCTTGAAAGTGTTTCCGCCATTGACGGACTTCCACACTCCGCCGCTGGCCGAGCCGACGTAGACTGTGAGGCGGTCCTTCTCCATCACAGCGTCCATGGAAGCAATGCGTCCGCCCATGACTGCAGGGCCGATAGCCCTTGCATCCAGGCCGGAAAAAACATCCGAGTCAATTTTTACCGCTTCCGAGCCGGGTGGAGTAGTTTGCCCAAAGAGGGGAAGACTGATAGCAAGCAGGAGGGATGCGGCCAGACAGAATTTAGTTCGGGTCGTTGGGGTGCTGGTCATGACGAAGTCCTTTCTTTCTACATCAAAGGCTGCTTCATCGGCCTTTCCCAAAGGGCTAATAGCCCGCCGCTTGAGCGGCGGAAGGAAGACCGATGCAACAAACTCGAGCCCGTTTGTTGTTTTTAAAAAATAACGTGTAGTTGGAGGCCCGCAGGGCCGCCATGGGTAGGCCCGCCCGTCAGGGCGGGGCTAGGAAGAATATAGAATCAGAGCCCGCCTATGGCGGGCGACATTGAGCCCGGGACCATTCTCCCTTTTCCGCCAAGTGCTGCAAAGATCGAATGCCGCCCGCCTCAGGCGGGCTCCGGCTCTTTTTGAATTATGATCCCGGCCTTACGGCCGCCTACCCAATGGCGGCCCTTCGGGTCTCCGACTATACGTCATTTTTCTTTGAAACCATAAGCGGGCTATCCTGGGCCGGCGCGCAAAAGACTTTGTTGCCAAAAGAACGAGAAGTCAAACCGATGACCGTTGACTTTTGTCCGATGACCGTTGACCGATAATCGACAACCGTTGACCGATGACCGATGACCGATGACTAATTCTTAGCTTCGGGCGGCTTCTTTTCTTCCGGTTTGGCTTCCGGCTTTTTCACTTCCGGCATCTTGAAGCGGCTGTCGTCAATGGCCGGATTGATCTCCACTTTTTCGATTGTGACCTTTTGCTTTTCGGGTCTGCCTTTGGCGCCCGCCTCGATCGAATGCGGCATCATCAGTCCCTGGACTTCTTTATAATCTCCCATCACCGATTCGGCCTCGACCTCGGTGCCTCGGACCATTCGTTTGCTCTCCGCCTTGATTTCCAGGAAGGAATCTTTGTCCAGATAATAGTAGCGGACACTTCCGTTTTTCACGGTCACTTTCAGCTTGTAAGCCTCGGTCCCTTCCACCGACTCTTTCCCGATCAGCTCCACTTGATTGCCCTTTTCTTTGTAATCGACAAGCGGGCCATCAAAATCAGCTTGCTGGGCGACTTCCTTTGCAATCTCTTCAGTCATGGGCTCCGGGTCTTTCTTGCCACTAAACGGCATGAGCATCCAACCGGTGGTGCCGTCGAAGGCCTGGACGCCGGTCATGCCCTGAACTGTGAATTCCATTCGCATGCTGTTGGGGCGTTTCTGCTCCATCGTTACGGGCGCCTCTATGCCTGGACCGACGGTCATCTTTCCGGTCATCCGCATGGTTTTGACCGCCTTGAGTTTTTCCATGCCGCCGCGCGCGGCAATATTCTTGGCGATGATCTCATCGACGGTTTGGGCACAGACCGGCAAGGTCAGAATCGCCGCAGCGGCAAAGCAACTTACTAATTTTCGAACCATTAGAATTTCTCCTTATTCTCAATTCTGTACAATGGAAGAATGTCAGTATGGCTACGATACGATGCCGAAACAAGACCTGTCAACAGTTCGACAGCCGAAGTCCGCGTCCCGAATTATTCACAATGTTCACCACAGAGCCGCGACCCGCTCAGCTAACAGCTCTCAGTTCTCAGCTAGCTATCAACCGTCAGCTCTCAGCCATGTGGGCTTAACCTTCCACTCTTAGGTATTCGCCAGTATCGTGCTTCGGCAGGTAGTTCATGGCTGATATCCGAGAACTGATAGCTGAGCGCTGACAGCTGTTTTTATAGCAGATCACTGCAACACCAATCATATTTTCGCTCTTTGCTTTGTATGATAGATTCTCCTATCATTTACAAAAAGGAGATCGGGCTATGGGTGAATTTGCGAAGTCGCTGATCAGTCTCCCCTGGGCGATGTCGGCATTTGGCGTTCAACAGGTCGCCAATCTTTTTACTTCAGCTAAGGAACCGACGCGTAAAACTGAGGAATCTTTCTATGCTGTTACCCAGGCAGCCGAAAGACAGTTCAATGATCTGATCTGGGCGACATTCCAGGTCGGTGATGAAGTACAAAGAGACATGGTCGATTTCATGTTTGACATGCTGACGCTCAAAGCATTCACTCCCAGTTACCTTTCAAGACTGGGCTCTGATGTCGTTCGGCAGTCGACGGAAGCCGCGCGCGTGATGATGCCCGGCAACAACCGTCTGGCCCGACAACAGCTTAAGAACAACTATGAAGTTTACAACCTGGTCAAGCATGTGCATGACCTGTTGAATATCCCTTCAGATGGCGAATTCCCGCTGGCAGAGTTGGTGCAAAAGGCTTACGACTTAGGTCCGTATCCGGATCTGTGGGCGGTAGAAGGGTTGGGTCATGATTATGCCGATTCTGTACGGAGGGGTGGCAAGCCCATTCGCAATATCCTGACCAGCGAGAATGCCAGGGTCTTGCCTGCAAAGAGCCTGACGATGCTGCATGCCGGGATCGGCTTGTCTTTTGCCCAGCACCTGCTGGAGACAGTGACACCGTACAGCCCGGAATCTAAGATTCGAGACATGCTGAGGGAGTTCATCACGCTGTGCGATGAGAATTCCCAGAAAGGTTATGTTGGAGCGGCGTACGAATCACTGGGCTTGGTCACGCGTACGCTACATGCGCAGATGGTTCCGGTTGTCGATAAGCAGTTGTCCGAGATTGCGCCCGAAGTGCTGGGCTACTTCTGGCACGGAGCAGGACGCGCGCTCTACTTTTTGCCGATTTATATTGTCCCCGGGATGTTATCGCCGTGGCGCGCCATCGATCGAGAACCACCGCACGATGTGGGACGTCTGAACGCGCGAGCGGGTTTGGCATGGGCCACCGCCCTGGTCAACATCCGGCAACCGCAGATCATGGAAAACGTCGTGAGGTATCACGGCGACCAGCTCTCCGAGAATGACGCATTCTCCAACGGTGTGAGCTCTTCGCTCATTATGAGTTGGGATATCACGCCCGGCGAGGTCTACATCACCGATTTTTGCCAGTACCAACCGGATCCATCCGATCAGCATCTGGTCGAGCTTTGGAACCGACTAGTAAAGGGGCCGGCTGAAAATGCGGTGCAGCGCTATCACCGCGTGCTGCAACAATACAATCGCCTCGAAGAGGTATTTCATTACCAGAATCTGGCGGAGTTGGTCGACCGCCTGGAGAAAGAACCACAGCAGAGCGCCTCGCTTGCGGTGTCCAAACTCCAGGGCGCGGCTTCGCCGCGCTAGAGAGGCGCTGTAGCGCGTCTCTACCTGAGAATTGCGCATTTTCGTAGAGACGGCCCGGCGGGCCGTCTCATCGCCTCCATCTGCCAATCCGTTACAATGAGACGCGGCACCGCCGCGTCTCTACAGAAGGAATCGTCCGAATCTTGCGAAGAAATTTCTAACCATGCTACGTGAAGAGGGCGGGCCGCTTATAGGATCTGGTCTTCCCAGTCTGGAGGCTTTATAATGGAACCCGAAAGCAACTTTCTGAGGATCTTAAATTATCCATGACAGAATGGCTGGACTTTCTTTCAACAATTCCCATCTTCAGTTTTTTTAGCCGAACTGAGCTCGAGGCAATACACGACCTGTTCGTGGAAGTTGCTTATGACAAGGGCGATACGATCTGCCGCATTGGGGATGAGGGAGACACCTTTTATGTCGTCCTTAGCGGCGAACTCGAGGTCTGGGGCGGAGGCCAGGAGCAGCGACTGATCAACACTCTTGGCCCACGAGACTTTTTCGGTGAAATGGCTATTCTGCAGGGCGGCAAGCGTACCGCGACGATCAGGGCTTCACGTCGTACGCGATTGCTGTCACTGGCCAAGGCCGACTTTGAAAGCTTATTTCTGAAGAACCCCAAGGCGATCGAGTACTTCGCCAGAGTCCTTTGCAAGCGGCTTGCCAGCATCACTCGCGGCGAGGGCGGCCGGAAACAAACAACGGTCATCACCGTCACTGGCCGGCCGGGACTGAAAGGGAAGACGATAGTAGCCACAGCGCTGGCGGGGATCTTGAAGGACGTCACGGGCGCGGAGGTCCTCCTTGTGGATGTTCGTCCCGGTTCCAATGGTCCTGCAGCCGCGATCGCCGAGCTGGTGTCGGATGACCTGGGAATAGCGACTGAGAAGATCAGACGTGAACTCTCTTCTGATGCTTCCGGCGCGGCTGTGCTGACTGTCGATGTAGGCCAGGACAAACCGCAGGAGGCTTACGGCAAAGGGGCCTCTAATCTTGTGGGGAAGGTGAGCGCGCTGTTTCCTTACATTTTGTTCGACCTGGGCTCGGAACCAAAAGCGCTGGTCGATTCTGTGGGAGCGTTCACCGACGTCCTGATTGAAATTGTGGATGAGCCGGTTGCCACTTCCGCCTCCGACGCCACTCCGGATACAGAGGCGATGAAGAGATTGCAAGTCATCAATCTCTTTAACCGCACATCCAAGCGAATCCCCATCTCCAGTTGCGAGCCGTTTGTGATCCCCGAAGATTCATTTCTGGCGAAAGGCAATTCGACGGCAGCCAAGTACATCCGCGAGAACGGCCGGACGCCGCCAGCCTTGCCCATTCACCGCCTGGCGCGCAAACTATTAGGTTCAAGCGTCGGTCTTGCACTGGGGGGTGGAGCGGCATTCGGCATCGCCCACCTGGGTGTTCTCAAAGTGCTTGAGGAAAACAAGATTCCCATCGACCTGATTGCGGGTTGCAGCCAGGGGTCGATTATCGGCGTCGGGTATGCAGCCGGCATCGAGACCGATGAGATGATTGCCATCGCGCGGCGGTTGGGGAAGCTGAAGAACATTTTAAAGCCGATAGATTTAACGCTGACCAAGCCGGGCATTCTAGGCGGTAGGCGGATGATCGGGATTTTCTCGCCCCTGTTGAAGGGCAAGGTAACTTTCGAGGATCTTGTTTTGCCGTGCAGGACGATTGCAACCGATATCGAGACAGGCGAACGGATTGCCATCGGCACGGGCCGGCTCGACGAGGCTTTCCGCGCCAGTTCTTCTGTTCCCATGGTTTTTGCGCCATTCAAGAAGGGAGAAAGGGCGCTGGTAGACGGAGGCGTTGCGGATCCGTGTCCCGCTGGGGTGGTGCACGAGATGGGCGCAGACCTGTGTATTGCCGTCAACGTAGTTCCACCTCTGAAGAGGGGGGTGGAAAACGTTGTGTCGCGGCTGTATCGGCGAATCAATCGCCTCAATCCGCTCTCTTACTTGGGTGGCAGCGCGGATCTCCCCAACCTGTTTGACATCGTGATGAACGCGATGCAGATACTGCAGTATGAGTTGGGAAACTTCAAAGCGATCACCGCCGACGTGCTGATCAATCCGGATCTCTCCGACTTTACCTGGATTGAGTATTACCGGGCAGAAGAACTGATAAGGCGAGGCGCCGAAGCCGCCGAGCGGGTACTTCCAGCTATCCAGAAAGCCATCGACGAGAAGCTTGCGCCTGCTCGTAAGCACGTGACCGAGGCGGTGCCGTCTGTGCGATCCGATGTGACTGCCGAAGCTGCCAACATTTGAGTTTCAGGTTCCGGGTTCCAGCTCTCAGCTCTCAGGTGTCAGCTCTCAGGTTGCAGGTTTCAGGTAACAGCCAAAAACGGTGTCTGAGAGCTGAGAGCTGCTAAGAACTGACAGCCAAGAGCTGATAGCTGATACCTCCTGCAAACCTGTCCACCTGTCAACCTTATTGACCCTTCTTGTGGCCTTTCTGTCTATGCTGTTTCATTACGGTGCGGGCGGCTACTTCTGCGGCTCGTCCGCCGTAGCGGCCAGACCTTTGAGCCTGCTCTTTGATGTGTTCGTATTGGCGCTGCTCTTTTGCTCCTACGCCACGGACGTGTTTTTTCTTTGGCATTGTTAGAACCTCTCTGGAAGCAATATCCATTAATTTATCAGCGACTGCCTTAGTGTCAAGACGAGCACTTTCAAGGGTCCAGGCGCGCCATGGTGGGCAGGGACCTTCACCTGTGCGTACGCGCGGCCACTTGCGTTTCAAACAAATTGACGCCATGACCTCACGGTCGTATCTTATTTTCACTCTTGCAGGCGGATAGCAGGGTAGGTGCAATCGCGCGGTGCGCGAAGTCGAAAGGAGAAAAATGATTCGAAATATCATAAGAGTGGTGGTCCTGTCGTTTTCCAGCGTGCTCTTGTTGCAGAGTGCGACGGACTATAAGGTGCTCGCTCGTTACCCGATTCCCGGCACGGGCGGTTTTGATTATGTGACCTTGGACAACTCGGCGCGGCGGCTCTACGTTTCGCACGCAACCCAGGTTGACGTCCTTGATGCCGACACTGGAAAGGTAGTGGGTACGATCCCCGATACGCCTGGTGTCCACGGGATCGCGATTGCATCGCCTTTCAAGCACGGGTTCACGAGCAATGGCCGGGAGAATAAGGTTTCGATGTTCGATCCGTCCACCCTGCAGCTCATCAGGAAGATCGATGTCGGCAAGGGACCCGATGCGATTTACTACGATCCAGGTTCAAAGCGTGTATTCACCAACAACCACGGTTCGCACGATATCAGCGCCATCGATGCGGCCAGTGGCGACGTTGTGGGCACGATTAAGGCGGAGGGCGACGGCGAACAGGCGGTAATCGGCGCTGACGGTCTTATTTACGTCAACAGCGAGAATACCGCCGAAGTGGTCGTGTTCGATCCGAAGTCGCTGGAGGTCAAGAAGCGTTTTCCCATTGGCGTTGCGAAGGTTCCGACCGGCCTCGCCTATGATTCCAAGACTAACCGCTTGTTCATAGGCTGCCGCAACGAGCCGAAGATGGTGGTCATGGATGCAGCCAGTGGGAAGGTGATCTCCAATTTCCCAATCGGCCGGGGTGTTGACTTCGCTGTGTTTGATCCAGCCGCGCGTCTGATTTTCTTTTCGTGCAGTGATGGGACCCTAAGTATTTACCATCAGAAGTCCGCGGACGACTACGAGGACGCAGGAGCAGTGAAAACACAGCCGAGCGCCAAGACAATGGCATTCGATCCGAAGACTAAGAAAATCTTTCTTCCCGCGGCTGAGTATCAGGAAACTCCGGCGACTGAACCAGGGAAGCGGCCTCAGCGCACGATGAAACCAGGGTCATTTGCCGTGCTGGTCGTCGGCAAACCATAGGACAGCTCGAGTCGGAGCGGAAGGCGTCAGCGACCTGTGAAAAAATACTGAGCCGCGCGCGTAAGCAAGCGGACTCTCATCGGAGGGTCCGCTCCCCCGCCGGGCGGGGTCGCGGCTCGGATTTTTTCACACCTTCTCAGTTCAGCCGCGCGCCAGCACAATGCGCTCCATTATGGAGTCGAGTTCGTTGAAAAGTTCGGCACCAAGTCGGGTCCAT
>DASYPF010000437.1:0-5168 GCA_036006905.1 Acidobacteriota bacterium | reverse complement strand
CCTAGTTCTCTTAACGCCGCGACAGGTTTCGGTCCTCTTGCTATGACGCTTGTCTGAGACAAGGCGCCGATCCACTGCTCTCGCGGGTAACGGGTTTCGATCACCGAAGAGAGAAAGCGGACTCCGACTCCAGTGAGAAAGATGACAATATCGATCCGGCCTTCCAGAAGTTCCCGGGCAAAGTCGAATGCGTCGGTATTTTCTTCAATCGGAACTTCGCGCATGCTGGGCGCCACCAGCGGGACGCCGCCATGCGTGCGGATGAGTTGCTCCATGGCTTCAGCGCGCCGGCTTTCAAAGGCGACGACGCGGCGTCCTGCAAATCCCTGATTCGTGAGTGGTGACGACACTTTTTTATCCGTCCAATCTTGCTTTTCTGACGAGATTTGCTCGTCAGGTAAAACCGTCCATGTCCACGAGCACGTGCACGTCAACGTCCACGCCTACGGATACGTCGGGCACCGACGGTGACCTTTGATAGTGGAGCATTTCGCCCGTAGGGTCACTTCGCCTTTTTTTGTCAGCGTCGACGCGGCCGTGGTCGTTGACGCGCACGTGCTCGTGGACGTGGACGGACTTTTATTTTGGTTGCGGCTTTGCCGAGCTGCGTCTCATGGGTGCGCTGTTTTTTTCACTGTTTCAAATGGATCGGCTGTGTAAAGGCGCCGTTGCCGGCAGAGTCCCACGCGGCAAAGCGCACCCACTTCTTGCCAACCAAACTGAGAGATATGCGGAAACGATGGAGACCAAACGGCGGTTGATCGGTCGCGGAAATCACCCGCCGGTCCACACTGGTTCCGTCTCCCCAGACCACTTCAACGAACTCCAATGGGAACGTCCCTTCCAGCTCGGCTACGACGGCCCCATCACCGATAGAGAAGTGCCGGATCAACACTTCACCCGTTGTTACAAAAAAATCTCCGGCACGCAACGCTTTATTGATCGGGCTCCAGTCGGCAGAGCTTGGGAGCGAGTCCACCTTCACGTAGTTGACATTGAAATCTCCGTAGAGATCGTAATCGGAGAATTTTTTGTATGTGTCGACTTCTCCAACCAGGAATTTGGCGCCGTCCCAGTTGTTCATATCGTCGAGCGTTCCGAAACAGCGCGTCTCGCACAGGCGTTTCTGAGACAGATCTACCGGCAAAACCTTAAACGCCGCTCCCAGCCAGAAATCACTGTGGAAGTAGTCCGTGTCGCGGATTTTATCGGGATAAAAAGTCGATCCTTTGGTCCGTGGATGCGTCTGCCACACCAGGACATTTTCGCGGCGCATCATTTCGAAAAGATCCGCTGCGCTTCCCGTGTGGTACACCTTCCCGTACTTGGGGTCTTCCTCCATCAGTGGTTTTCCCGCAGGACGCGTGTGAGTCCAATACACCGGTCTTGGAAAGAAGAGATTGTAGTGGCCGCCCAAATAAACATTGGCCTCCTCACCTGGCAGAATCAAAAAGCTGCGATCGGAATGCCTCCGGCACGCTTCGTAATAATTATCCATTTCACCCAAACGCACGGAACCCGGATCGTTGGGATGGCCGTCCCCATGGAAGTCGTCAATGAAGACGATGTCAACACCCAAGGCTCGGATTGCCGGAATCCAAGGCGGGACCGTATCGAAACTGCCGGAATTCATTAACTCCTGCGTAAACGCGGTGTGGAAGTGTGTTGCCATGGTCTTGTATCCCGGCAGCGGTTTGAACCGATCGCCGTGGGTGAAGGCCATCACGGCGTCGCGGCAGACGCTCGCACCTTCCGGGGTGGCATAAAGGTACACGGGCATGTGCTGCCAGGTGCCCGGCGGCGCGTTGTAGAGCGCAAACACACGCTCGATCCAAACTGGATTGTAGCCTTCGTGACTTTCTCCTTGCCGAATGCCGACGGAGAACGATCGTTCCGCGCCCTTGCGATACCACAGGTAGCCCAGATTCACTTCCAGCTCGCGCGCGAAAAAGAATTGATGTGGCGGAGGAAAGAAAGCCAGCGAGCCGCCTTGTCCTTCAATCACTGCCAGGCGATTGCGCGCGCGCAGAACGACAGGATCCCTATTCACAGCGCCATCGACTGGAAAGATTTGCGAATTGCCTGCATTATCGCGCCAAGCAACTCGATTCAGCAGATCCGTTGAAAAACCTTTCAGTCCTCCGCTGTATATATAAGCCACTGATGGCTCTTCGGTCCTGGCGATTAGCTCCTGGCGAATCAGGTTGGTTCCACGGTAAACGGTGAACTGTAATTTGCCGGTAAAGACGCCCATGGAAACGCCTGGAAAGGTGATCTCTAAGCGGGCTCCGTCAGTTTTCACTTCGCAAGTGCTTGCGTGATAGTCGGCTTTGAAACGGCGCACTTCTTCCGGTTTGCGCGGCAGATTGGGATTGCCGGTCGCGGCGCCGGGAACGCTGAGCGGCGCATCCCAAAAAACATCCCAGCGGTTTTCCTCGGGAAGACCGTGGCCGGAACGCCGCACGCCCGTGGTGACTCCGAACTCCGGGATCAGATCGCGGCCCAACACTTTCCAGCGTCCCGCTCTCTTTCGCACGGAAAGCTCTCGAATTTGTGGAACTCCCTCAGCTACGGCAAAGCGCAACATCAACTGTGCTTCGTGATCGCCCTGCCAGGTGACGGTCAGAGCATTGACTCCCGCTGAAGCCTCCAATCCGGGGATCCGGTGGTACTGACCCATATCGCACTGCAGCCCGTCGGCGCGAAGGAAGGGAAATGCTACGGCAAGAAAAATCTTTACGACCAGGAGACGTAGAAGTATTTGGCTCAAAAGTGATCGCGAACGTCGTTTCATTGTAGCCCCAACAGCCGCGCCGGATTCTTGCGTGCCATCAGATCAATTTCGCGATCCGTGATACCCTCCGCCTTCAGTTGAAGAATGAAGCTGCGCAATCCCTCAGTGTGGAGCGGATTGCCAGCTTGTCCGAGGTCACTGGAGAGAATGCAATGTTCTGCGCCCACCGCCTTGATCGCCGAAGCATATTGCTGAATCGTCACCTTTTTCCGACTTGGCATGGAAGACACGGTCGGCAAAGGCGGCAATGTTCCCTGAAAAACATGCTCGATAAAGGCGCCGGCAGCCGCGGCTTCTTTCTGCCGCTCGATCGACATGTCGACCGGGTCGAGCATGGCGTGAGTGATGACCATATGGCGTACCCCCGCATCCCGGGCAGCACGCACCAACAGCAAAGCTTCTTGGGGTGATGAATGGCCGGTTGCCAGAACCAGATTTTTCTGCGCGATGATCCTGAGGACTTCTTTCACCTCAGGTCGAAGTCGACCTTGTTCCGCTACGCATACAAAAGGCCGGTTCGCTTTGAAAAAGCGCACCTCATTTTCGGCATCGAATGTCGGCATCCAGACGACCCGTCCATAACCCCCCTTTACGGTCGACATGGATTCGACAGCGACGGGGTTAATTCCACCGACCGACCGATTCAGCACCACTCCTCCAAAGAGTTCAATTCCGGCGACGAGCTTTCGCGCCAGAAAGGCATATCCAGCCGTGGGAGTGAAGTGGTTCTTGATCACGAGACCACGCATTCCTTCAGCCTGCGCTTTGCGGGCCAAGTCGATGACATCGATGGATCGCGCCATGGAATCCGGATCGGCATGGGCGTGAATATCAATCACACCGAGGAGATCTCTGTTGGATTGCGCAGGCGTGTCGTGGAGCGCAATTAGCAGGAGAGAGAATATCAAGGCGAGCGTCAGCAAGTTTTTGTAAATGTTCATGGTTGTCGCACGAGCAATGTTACTGAAATAGATGCCAAAGGGTATGAAGAATTGTAGCCGAGGTCGAAAAAATACCCGACTCAGCACTTATGGTTTTTGAATAATTAGATTGGAATCGCAACCCGCTCCGTATTGTTCCGTGGAGAAAGAGTGAACCACGGGGAACACTGGGGACACGGGGACCAGAAGCGACCGCTTCATGTTCTATTATTTTTGCTGATAGAAGAACCTTATCTCCCCGTGTTCCCAGTGTTCCCCGTGGTTTAATTTTTTTGAGACGACGCGAAGCGCCACCCGAGGATTGATTCCAACCTAATTATTGAAAAACCATTCCTGCTGGGAAACCGCAAAGCGGGCGTGGCGCGCCGACGGCGCGTGCAAATGTCCAAACTCCATAGCCTGCAAAGCGTGCAGCGCTCTGACAGTTTGCCCGTCGCCTTGCGGTTACGCAAGAGCATCTCTATAATTTCCCTGAAGTCTTTATAGTGAGGTCTCTATGAACAGCATTTCGGCAAAACTCGGTACATTCTCATTGCTCTTTCTTTTAACGGCACTAACACTGGAACTGGAAGCCCCTTTTGGAGTGGCGCGCATTGTTTCTGCGCAGGCGGACAAAGATAAAGTGCGCGATGCTTTTCTTGCCGACGATGCCGGCCCCTCAGCGTTTCTTGCTCTCGCTTCCTACCCGGAACTGTTCGAGGATCGCGATGTCCGCATGAAACTTTTCCGCTCGCTGACATCGAAGGATCTGAATATCTTCAAGGCGGCGGTAGAACTTGGGATGAAGGCGCCGCAAATGACAAAGGAACCAATGCTTGGACGGCGATTCGATCTGGCTTTCATCGGACGGGACGCGCAGAAGAAAAAAGCGATTCTCGACCTGGCGGCCGCCAACGCTCAGACCAAGGATCTGCGCGTCGTTGGCTTGATCAGCGAGGCGCTTGCTGATCCTGACCCCGCTCTCTCGGAAGCAGCGATCTCGCTTGTGCGCAGTGATAAATCGCTGCAGGAGTTGCCGGCGATTGCCGAAGCACTGTCACGTCGTACGGACTTTTCTGAGCGCCCGAGTGTAAAGCTTCCCGATTACCAGGTATTTAAGGAAAAGATAGAACCCCTGTTTGTCACGACCGGCAGCGACCAGCGCGCCTGCATCAATTGTCATGAAACGCATCCGATACTGAAACTCCTGCCCATCGATTCCAATCAGCCGGCTGAAGACCAAATGAAGACGCACTACCGGTCCGCACTTCGAGTGATTGATCTCCGTAACCCGGAGGGCAGTCTGTTGGTGATAAAACCAACCAATCCCAGTCCGCCCGAAGGAACCGCTCCCAGTCCCAATACCCACGAAGGCGGCGCGCGTTGGGAAAAAGGATCACCCTCCTATCAGGCCATTCTGCAATGGATTCGAACCGGAGCTGTGGCGAAGTAGG
>DASYPF010000436.1:0-5488 GCA_036006905.1 Acidobacteriota bacterium | reverse complement strand
CCGCCCTGGGTTTTATTCTGCCGCCCGCCCCAAAAACGGGTCGGGCTGGTTTGAGTAGCATGATCGGCCGTCCCAGGGGTCCGTCCTGGGCGCTGGTCCGCTACGCGAATTTAGAGGATGTAGAAACTCCAGTGCGCGCCGGAGGCGCGCCCGGACCGCGAAGCCGTCAAAGAGAATAGCGACCAGGATAGAAATGTCCAACCTGCTAGCATTCGCACACCGGAAACCAATTTCTGACTATGCACCCGGCGAGGCCGAAGATTGCTACAGAAGCCGTCCCGCTTCCTTCACAGGTCGCGCTCGTGGAAGTGGTGGATGGCGACGGCGAGGGCGATGAGCAGGTAGGCGGCGGCGTAGCCGATCATCATACGACTGGGCGCAATAGAATTCGAAAACGGGCCAAATGGGAGAGAGCGAGCGACCGGCGACTGCATTTCGAATACCGCCCGGCGCCACACAGATTCGCTCGGCATGATCAGGCTGGAGATAATGCCAATGGTTACCAGGCTCGGACTCTGCGTAAATCCGCCAATCTGTTCGATCCACCCGCCAATGAAGGCCAGGCCGTGGAGGCCCAGGACGATGACGCCGTTTGTAAGCGTAGAAAACCATGTGCCGGACAGAATAGTCACCGTCAGCACCAGGATACATTCCAGGAAAATCAAGAGCGCGCCGCGAATGGGATTTTGCGGGACCACTCCGCCGATCCAGTAACCCACCAGGAGGACTCCGCCAAACATCAGCGTCACGTAAGCGGCTGTCATGCCGATGAATCCCGTCCACTTGCCGATCAACACTTGCCAGCGTGGGATCGGCTTGGTAGCGATGGCGTGAATCGTCCCGGAGGTAATTTCGCCGGAAATCGTGTCCACCGACGTGAGGACCGTCATCACCACCGCCAGCAAATCCACTGCGTAAGATCCCACCTGGAGAAAAGCGCTTACGGCCTGATAGCGAATGAACGGAGGAACAGCCCGCGTGTTGAGGTTTTTGACCTGAAAATGCATCCCAGTGCCGAACAAAGTGAGGAAGGCGATCGCCGCCAGGAGTGCAAGCCAAAGGATTTTCTTGCGCGCCGCCTCACGAAAGGTAACGCCGGCCATGATCCACAAACCCATCAAAGTCCTCGATCTTCGCCCATGATTTTCATGAACAAATCTTCCAGCGAAAGGCGCTCCGGCGTGAACTCGTAGACGTCGGCCCCCGCCGCGATCAGATGACGCAGAATGTGCGGATAATCGGATGTCGAGCGCGGCGTAATCGAGAGCTGCTCGCCATCCAGATGCGTAGATGTGCTCCATGTAGAAAGGCCCGCGACTGCTTCGGCGGAAAGCTTTCCCGCCCGCACCAGCACGCGCACTTCGCCGTCCGGGTGCGCTCGCAGATCACGGCTGGCCACCACCTCGCCGTCCTTGAGGAACGCCACTTGGTCGCAGGTTAATTCGACTTCCCTAAGCAGGTGTGAATTGAGGAAGACGGTTGCGCCGCGCTCGCGCTGCGCGCGAATCACGTCGCGCACCAGCCGCCGGCCCATGGGGTCCAGGCCCGATGTAGGCTCATCCAGGAAAATCAGTTCCGGCTCATGAATGAGCGCTTGCGCCAGCCCGATCCGCTGAAGCATCCCCTTGGAGAAGTCGCCCAGGCGCTTTGCGCGATGGGGCGCGAGTCCGACCATCTCGAGAAGGGCGGGAACGCGCTGGCGCAGGCTGGCTCTTTCCATCCCACACAGGCGCCCATGCAGCTTGAGGAGTTCAGCCGCCGTCAGCCACGGGTAAAAACGGAAATCTTCCGGCAAGAAGCCGATTTTCCGCCGCACGGCCACGTCATTTGATGGAGCTCCCAACACTTCAGCTCGGCCGCCGCTGGGCTTCACCAGGCCAAGCAGCATCTTAACTGCAGTGGTCTTGCCTGCCCCGTTCGGCCCGAGGAAGCCGAAGATCTCGCCCCGTCGCACCACCAGCGAGAGGTTGCGGACCGCCACTTTGCTCCCAAATACTTTGCGTAGGTTCTGCGTTTGAATCGCAAAGCTAGTCGGTTGATCCAGAAGCCTCTCCTCGGGAGGTGAGAAAAAATTACCACCAAGGACACAAAGGACACTACGCAGCTTTCGGGTTCCAGTGATCAGCTTCGGCTAAGGCCGAGATACTCGCCGAGTTACAGCAAAGCTGGTCGCTGGAAGCCGAAAATCTCTTGGTGTCCTTTGTGTCCTTGGTGGTTGATTTTTTCTCACGTTCTCGGCTCAGTCCAGTGAGTTAGCCAGTGCTACCGCCTCGCCGGAGTCTCCACACCCTGTCAGGCAATATACCATCCCATTCTTCGCCCAGATCAACCGGTAACGGGGTCCTTGGCTCCCACGATGATTGATGAGCGTCCCCTGCACGCCGTTCACATCGACCACATCATAAGACTGCACGCGGCGCGGCAGGGGCAGAACCAGCGTCGATTTCCAATTGACTGTCTGGCAGAATTCCTTTGCCTGACTGGGACTCATGCCCGCAAGCTGAAGCCCGATTTCCGCTAGCTGTTCGATATTAAGATCGGACGGAACGCTGACGATCGGGCTGGGGCCCTCCAGCAGAACCACGCAGTTGTTGAATTGGGCTGGTTCGGATCGCTGGTTCTCTGACCCGTCGCCGCGGCTGGGACAGTCGCCATACCGCACCGCGACGGCTCTGGGAATCTGCACAGCCACCATGGCGCCCTCAACCGACGGCGGCAAGACCAGGTCCGGCCGGCCAGCCTGATTGAAGATGTCCTGCAGCCGGGCACGTTCAACCGTCATATTGAACGCGTGTTGGCCCACGACGGTGAGCTGCGGCGCGTCCGTCCGCCCACCCAGCAGTTGTACGTTGAATCCGGCCAGTTGGCTGGCTGCCTCCACTGTGCTGGCATCTTGCTCTTTTTCGTTTATGGTGACGACGACCTTGTCGGAAACCATCTGCCCGATCATCTGCTGCAGGGTGCGATTACCTTCGAAGCTGGAAATATCCAAGCTAAGAGGCTGAACTTTCTCCACGCGCAGAGTTTCTAGAAATTTCTGCGCCAAACTTCGCATCGGCGGGAAGGTCAAGCACGCGGCCACGAACGCAATCGCGACAGCCGCCGCCCAAACCGGGCGCCAGCGCTTTGCAAAAAGCCGCCACATCAGGGAAGTCTCCTCTTTATTGCCCTCATGTTGAGCTTTGAAGCGCGCAAGTGCAACTCGGGAATCGACGGGTAATCCGTAAGCGGGAGCGTCGAGCACAAGAAGATGGTCGTACACGCGGTCTGCGATGCTGCCCAGCTCATCAGAAAGTTTCCGGCAATCGGCACATTCTTCAAGATGTTTCTCGGCTTCCATCTGCTCCTTGGTATCCAATTCCCCATCGCGATAAGCGCGCAGTGTGCCTTCAGAAATGCAGTTCATAATCCCTCCTCAGAATCGGTGAAAAAATACTGAGCCGCGCGCGTAAGCAAGCGGACTCTCGTCGGAGGGTCCGCTCCCTAACGGTCGCGGCTCGGATTTTTTCACACCTTCTGACCACCAAAGATTTCCACATAACGATTTTCAAACACAGCCTCCGCTCGAGCAAGCAGCGTCCCGACCGACCCGGGTTCAATGCCGAGGGCGTCAGCCAGTTCCTTGTAGGAATGGCCGCTCGCTCGCAAGACCAGCAATTGCGCCTGCAAAGGCTTCAGCTCGGCCAGAACGCCGCGCACACGGTGTTGCTTTTCCACTCGCAGAGTCTGATCGAACGCATCTTCTCGGCGGTGGCTGACGGCCTCAGCCAGGGCCGCCGCCTGCTCGTACTGTCTTCGCCGGGCCGAGGATCGGAGAGCATCAATCCCCAAATTCATCGCCGTGCGGTAAAGCCATCCGGCCACGTTGGCATCTGAAGCTTGAAGGGAGACCTCTTTGCCTCGTGATCGAGGCTCGTGGTGCACGGGCAGCGACCTGCGATAGAGCTTTAAGAAGACCTCGTTTGCCAGGTCCTCGGCTCGGCTCCAGTCACCCAACAGGCGAACGAGAACCGCGACGATCCGGCCATAATGTGCCAGAAAGAGTTCTTCGAAACTTTCGTCAGTGGATCCTCTGACGGTCACATCGCTCTCGCGTCCCCTGGCCCCTGCCGAAGGGAGCCCCTCCGCCACATCATGAAGCAACGGCACCTCCCAACATCATCCTATAAACGTCTGCCAGCGCGAAATTGTGACACAGCAAGCAATCAGAGCAGGGGAATAATAGGTCGACAAGCGCTGTTTTTAGGTATTTATCGAGGGATCGGAGTATCTGCAAAGGTGAGACGGAGGACCGTATTACAGGTTGTCTGAGTCGCGCATTAGAAAGTCAGGACCACCATAATTTTCTCCTCCTGGTCATGTTATTTGTCGACCGCGATTTCACTGCCTGCTTCATCAGAGTAGCCCATATAATAAGGCGGATTTTCGCAGACAGATTCCAAGTTAGCCTCCCACGGAGGTGGTCCATGGATCGTGGCATCCTCGAATCGGACTGGAAGCTCCTTCGGGAGCTTCGGCCACTGGCCCTCGGCCGTTTCTGCGACCGCGTGCTTGTCGAAGTGAGCCGGCTTGCCGCAGACGCCAGCAAGAGCAGCCACGAACGCTACTTGGCGCTGTTCGAGCTTCTCTACCGACGGGATAAAGAACTGGGGGACGCGTTCAATAACCCACGTCGCTCGACAGCCGTGGTCCAACTGGCGCACATCCGGTTTCAGGAGTTGTTGACCGACGAGGAATTCGCCCGTTTCAGCCCCGAGACCCGCGCATCGATTCAGGTATTGCTGGATATGTGGCGGGCCTAACGCCGCCTTCTCTTTGTTGCCTACACCGAACTGCAAGACCAGACAATTTGGCTTATCTCAGCCCGGAAAGCAGAAGCCAAGTACCGGAGGCGATATGAAAAAGGAAACGCCTAAGCGGAAATCGAAGGATGTCAAGATTGCGGTCACCCAGAAGGACTACGATCGCGAAATGCGCTCCATGGTGAAGCCGGATGAAACGTTCAGACCGGGTGTCTATCAGGGACGACGTGGTGGATTCCTGGACGACATCCCGAGGCCCTCTCCAAAAAGATCGAAACGAAAATCGGAATCTACATCAAGCTGGATAGAGACATTCTCCAGTTTTTCAAGCAGCGGGCGAAGAGGCCTAACGCGGCGGCCTATCAAACGCAGATCAACAATGCGCTCCGCACATTTATGGAACAAACGCACGAGCGACCTGATTTTTCCGAATTGATCGACAATGAGACTTTCATCGACGCTGTGGCGAAGCGAGTGCATCGGAAAGTTCCTTCGCGAAGAACAGCGTGATCACCTCCGATAGTGCGCCACGGATCGGGTTTTGTGGAGAAACTATCCCTCGCCGTGAGGGCGCCAGCGAAGCCGACCTTCTGGATGCTTACGCCAGGCTCACGCAAGAAGACATAAAGGCCGCCATCAGATACGCCGCAGATACTTTGGCACATGAAGATATATTGATCTCAAAC
>DASYPF010000435.1:0-12163 GCA_036006905.1 Acidobacteriota bacterium | reverse complement strand
CTGACAACTGACCACTGACAACTGACCACTGACCACGGACCAAATGCGATAAACTGATATGCCCTATGGACGTACGAATTAAGATCTGCGGAATCTGCAGCCTGCAAGACGCACTATCGTGTGTGCGTGCCGGCGCCGACGCGCTCGGATTTCTGTTTGGGGTTCCTCGTTCTGTCCGATCTCATATCGATCCGAGCGACGCGCGAGGAATTATCCGAAACCTGCCTCCCTATATCTCAAGCGTTCTGGTCACTACTTTGACTGAGCCGCTGGCAATTCAAGAACTGATCGAGCAGACTCCCGTCTCTGGGATACAACTTCATGGACCTCTTCAACCTGACGATGTACGGACGTTGCGCAATAGGAATCGTCATATGAAGCTGATCAAAACCGTTCAGGTCGTCGATGAGAACGCATTGCAAGAAGCTCGCCGCTGGGAGCCCTTGGTCGACGCAGTCCTGCTCGACAGCAAGGGGGAAGGTGGCCTGGGTGGAACAGGAAGAGCTCATGACTGGGATTTAAGCGCGAGAGTAGTCGCAGAGCTTCGTGTCCCGGTCATTCTCGCAGGAGGATTATCTCCTGGCAATGTTGCACACGCTATTCGAACGGTGAGGCCGTTTGGCGTAGATGTGAATTCAGGGGTTACCAGCAGGCCTCCGGGCAAAGATCCTCAAAAAGTGGAAGAGTTTGTCAGACAGGTAAGGCAGGCGACTTAAATAATTGCGGATTGCGGATTTCGGATTGCGGATTGAAGTGGAATGCGAAATTGAACGGATTGCAGATTGCTTTAAATAATTGCGGATTGCGGATTTCGGATTGAAATGGAATGCGAAATGAACAGATTGCAGTTTGATTAGGGAATGAATCGAACAATTTTTCATTATTCCACAATCCACAATCCGCAATCCACAATCCGCATTCCGCAATCCGCAATCAACTCAATTCAAACTCGGATCCTTCGGCGCCAGGTGCTGGAATTTCCGGATGATCCCCTGTTCCTGAATCTGCAGTTGCAGAAAGCGGGCTACCTGCTTGCCGCGTTCCATCAGATCGTCGAGCTCCAACAATTGCTGCTTGTGGAAGATAGGGAAACCAAGGTGAGCGGCCAGTGAATTCACTAAAGTTTCGTAATCCAGCTTTTGGAGTTCGGAAAGATCCATCTCGCTCGTCGCCCGCAGTCTGAAATATTCCGTGCCCAATGCCAGTAGCTGTTGCCGCTGAAGCAGCATTCCTGCGCCGCCGCCAGATGTAAGTTTGTCAATTAATGGCATTCCACTAATTGTCCGATACGGACTGTCTTTAATCACATTCCGAATCCGGATCTTTTGCTCTCCGGTCAAAATCAAATTAAATTTGCCGTCCTCTAACTCCTCAAATGTGTGAATATGTCCGACGCAGCACACGGCGTAGACGGGAGGGTTGCCGTAATAATCCTTCTCCCAACCTGGCTGCAGCAAACCGACGGCGATGCGCTGATCTCCGTTTAAAGCGTCGCGCATGAGCTGACGGTAGCGTGACTCGAAGACATGCAGCGGCAGGTTGGTCTTCGGGAAAAAGACTATGTTGGGGAGCGGAAAAAGCGGAGCTGTAATCACCATCCCCTGAGATTCTAAACCATTCCGGCAATTATGGAAAGCACGGGCTCTCTCACTCCGATTTGCCGGACTAGCAGGAGTGCGTTCCTTTCTCTTTAGACTCGGCGGCTGATCAATAGCCACTCGGCCTTAACAATGTGTGTAGACTAGTGAGACAAGCTCTCGGAGACAGATTGCCATCCAAGCCTGGGACCCACTCGGCCTTAACAATGTGTGTAGACTAGTGAGACTAGTCCCAGCACTCTTCGCTGCAGGCACCCGCAGAACCGCGACCGGAAGGGAGCAGCGCGGCAAAGTAAGTTACTTTTGCAGAAGGCTATAACCGCCAATATCTCGCCAGGTTGCACGCAGCGGAATCGCAGAGGCTGCCTAGGCTGGCGCGCCGCTCCCTTCCGGTCGCGGCTCTGTGGTTGCCGGTGGGCCAGCTTTGTCTTTGCTACAGGCGGTTCTTCGGGTTGATCGGATCGAGCGCGCGGAGTGGATTTTTTGTGCGTAGACTGGGAAAGCGACTGAAGTCCCGGTCGGTCGTCCACAATTCGCGCACGCCATGCTCGATCGCTAAGGCGGCGATGTGGGCGTCGTGAGCCAGGTTGCCGGTTGCGTTTCCATATTCAACTGCACGGCGCATGTGCCCTGCATGGGCGGAGCCTTCTCCGAGTAAGACCAGGGATCGGCAAGCAAAGAGCGAGTCCAGATCCTCCAGGGCTCGATTTGGATCGGTGGGCGGATCAAAGACGCGCGGGTGCGTGACGACCCGAAGGAACTCATATATGCAAGGCCAGGGAATCGCCCACGGTTGATCCCCTTCAGCCAAACGGCGCAGCAACGCTACCGCTTTGGTATGTTGGGGAAGTTCCTGGCGTCTCGCGTATATCAGGATGTTGGTATCCAGGGCAATCAACGTCGCCCCTCCATTAGATCGAAAAGCGCGTCGCGATCATCCAGACGAACGCCGGGCTGCAATCGGCCACGCTCCGTCCGCCACTGCAACTTGAATTTGGGGCGGGTCGCCTGCGTCCCCAGATGAGCCCGGAGGGCGCATTCGATTACCTGTCGCAGCGGCACTCCTTCCTGGGCGGCGCGTCGTTTAGCATCGCGCAGTAATTGATCGTTAAGGTCGATTGTGGTTCTCATACATAAGAGCATATCATCGATGGCATAAATATGAAAAATCTGAGGCGGCCGGAAACCGGTATTGCAAACAAGTTGCAACACCCGGAGGGTACCAGGACTCCGTTTTTGCTTCCATGATCACAAACAGAGCCGGGATGATTTATTAAAATCACCGGCAGAGGTGGTCGCATGAAACGATGTCTTTGGTCTTGGAAAAAGGTTTTGGTCCTGGGCGGCTCTTTATTTCTACTGCTCCTCTTTGGAGGCCTGCTTGTAATCCAAAAGTGGAACAATGGAGGCGCAGCCACGACAGTACGGGCGGCAGATGCTGCAGTTGACGTGACCGACCTTTATCGAGAGTATGAAATGGATGAGGCTGCCGCCAATCGGAAGTATAAAGGCAAGGAGTTGCTTATTTCCGGCGCGGTAAGGTATGTAGACAGAGACGTTGCCGGCACCTTATTCCTCACCTTAAGAGGCAATGATTTGTTCAGCTCAGTTCAATGCTACTTTAACGATGAGTCCGCATCAAAACTTGCCAGTTTAAGACCGGGAGATGTAGTGGAAATCAGGGGGCGATGCACCGGTCTTGTAATCAATGTCTTGCTTAAAGAGTGCGCCATCACCAAGGTTGTCAAGAACGAACGCCTCGTTCTTTGATTTCGAGAAGTGCTCCGCCAGTGTCAAGGGAATTTGGCCGCAAATGAACGCGAATGCTTTTGACTTACAGGGAGTGATGCAAACGAACAGTTCCGGAGGGATACCCGGGGTCTACTCTAGTCCGGCCTGTTTGAGCGCAACGCGCAATTCTTGCTCGCCGCGGCCGCCGACATAGCGCGCGGTTATCCTGCCGTTCTTATCAATGAAGTAAAGCGTGGGAATCGCCGTCACTCCGTATAAGCGATGGGCCTCGTGCCGCAAATCCGACAGTGTGGAAAAAGTGTAGCCATTTTCGTTTACGAAACTGCGTGCCACATCCGGCCGCTCGTCGTTGATTCCCAATACGACGAGGCCGCTCCGCCGGTATTCGCGATGCAGCTTTTCGATCAGCGGCAACTCTCTTCTGCAAGGCCCGCACCAGCTCGCCCAAAAGTCAAGCATGACTACTTTTCCGCGCAGACGCAGGAGTTGGAACTCGCTGCCATCCAGATCCGCGAGCCTAAAGTCCGCAGCTTCGTTGGCCGCCGCCGGTTGTCGGACCATGATTGGCTGATCATTACCATCACTTGCCTCATTGCTTTGTTCCCTGCGAGCGCCATTGACCAGAGGGACGTTGGAAGTTGAAACGCGTGATCTCGGACCATGGCCCTCGCCCAATAGGATCTTGTTGGAGCTTCGAAGGGTCAACTCAGCGACTTGTGCCGCGTCTGGAGGAGGAACGAATTTGAAAAAAGATTCGGCTACGGGTTCATCCATCGTCGCCACAGTAAAGACAGTGGTCTGCGTCTTTTCTGCCGGAGAAGTATAAGGCCTTCGAATCTTGAACGTCTGCTCATCCCGAACAACCAGATAGCGGGCTTTGTCGATCCAGAACTTGTGAGGCGACGCTTCGACAGCCGGGGAGTTCTCGCCCGTCATGACAAGCTCTACGATCACGCAGTCGACATTCTTGCCGCCAATGTCGACTCGATCGTCTTGCAGTATCTTCACCGCCGTCGTTTGATCTGCCAGATGTTCGAACCGGCTGAGCAGGTTATGGCCGGTGGAAGACTCTGAATCTTTAGCCGCTAAAGCGCCGAAGAGTTTTGTTGGAGCTTTTGTGTACTCATGAAGTCGCGGCATGTAATTCCAGGTCGTCTCCCCGTCGGATACTATCAGCATGGCCGCCAGTGAGTTGCCGGTTTCCACCCTGAGCCGCGAGGGTTTCAGCACAGCCACAACAAACGGCGTCTCCAAAACATGCAGCACACTTCCCGACTGCGTCTTGGCCGTAACGACGCCCTCGAAGTGGCATGATTTGAAGTTCCTGTAGGCTTCGCTCACCCGCTTTATGAGCATGAAGGCGTCGCCGGGAGCTTGCGCAGAGCTCACACCGACAAACGCTAAAACTATGCCGGCAGACATAATGCCGATCTTTTTTACGCGCATACGGCGCTTTTCCCTACTGGCATACGCAAACACTCAGCAGGCCATGCTGCGAAAGAGAGTTTCGTACCGGTCTGCCACCATCTCCCACGAATAGTTCGCGTCGACTCGTTCCTGAGCTTTCGCGCGGAACGACTGGAAGTCGTCGGGCTGATGAACGGCATCGCGGATTTTCTGGCTGAGATCAGTGATGTTGTTGAATCGGTAATAGAGGCCGGCGTCACCGATAGCGGTGTGCGTCATTGGCTCCAGCATGGGTCTTGACAGGGCAGGCAGCATGACACGCTTGACGCCGCGGTAACGCCGATTACGCTCGGGACAGTGGCGACTGCAACAGTAAACAGCCACTTCGTGCCCGCGCTGTGCCAGTCTTACTGACAGCTCCTCGGCGAAGTTCTCGAAACCTCCGTATCGGGCCGGAATGCCGCGCATTCCCATTACGGCGATTTTCATAGACCTCCTTGAAACTAGCTACAACAACGAATTGTTGGTCTGGAAGGTTTCAGGCTGCCACAGAGTCAGGGAATGGACTTGTGGCGCCGATCACTTTTTATTCTCGTGGCGGCGCGATGGCCAAATCGGACTTCTCTACAAACGCGATTGTGCCGTCGGGTCTGCGCTCAAGCGGCGGAGCATAGAGTCCCAGCAGCTCCCGCCGCCACCAGAGACCCTGGCTGCGATTCGTTTCGAGATTCGTGAACCAGTACTGCCAGATCACCGCCCGCACCTGGTGTGGAGGATCCGTGGAAAACGGATTGCTGCGAAAGAGAGCGAGGACATCGGCTGCATTTTCAAGCAGCCGCACTTCTGTTACCACCACAAATGGATTCTCACGCCAGCCTCCCAACGACGCGAACCAGAGGTTCCATTCAAAGCGCGGCTGATAGGGCGCATAGATGCGCGGCCGGTCTCGAGGGTCCTGCGGTTTGTAGCGAAACGGATAGCTCTGCCACGTACTGCCATTGCGCGAGCCCTGAAATTCGATTTCGTACCGGCCGCGTGTCATGATGGCAAAAAGGCCGTATCGATTGGCGATGCGGAAAGGGGCGAGCACAGAGACAGGCTTTGAGGGAATCGAGGAGCCGGGTAACACGATCCAGACGAGCCACGCGGTCGTTGCGTAGAAAATCCAGCCCAGGAAGAAAGCCGAAACACAATGACTGATGACCGATGGCGCCTTTGATTGCGGCTGTCCGCGCTGGGCTTCTTCAGCAGGCTCTTTCGGCGACAGTTTTTCTCGCCACCTGCGCGGGCTGAGCTTTGCCAAATATTCGTCGTCGAGCAGCAGGATGCCGAGCGATAATACCAAATAGTTAAGAAACGCATAGTTGGCCGTAAGAATCACGCCCATCTCCCACGGTGTGATGATCCAGAAGCAAATCCTGCGGAAGCGCCGCGGCAGGAAAAGCATCCACACTAGTGCGAGCTCCATCATGAGAGTAGCCAGAGCTGTCGTTGCGTGAAAGCCATGCGGCAGCTTCTGCACATACCATCCGATCCAGGTCGGCAACGGGCCGTTCTGGTAATACTCATCCATTGCAGTCAGGTTGCGCCACTGCGCTTCGCCGCTGGCTAGTTTCACCAGGCCGGATTCCAAATAGATGCGGAACCAAAGCCACTGCAGAAGGAAGAGGCTCATGCGCGAAGGCGATTGATTCCGACCGAGGCCAGGCCGCAGCCCTGGAGGCGAGAAAAAAAGGCAAATGAATCCGGCCTCAAGCAGCATCCCGTCGGACTGGTAACTCGCAAAGTCCTGTGCTGCAGCGATGAAGGAAAGAAAGCAGAGCAGGCACGCAACGAGCATTCCTCGCGGCCAGACATTCAACGTGAGTAGGGCTGAAGCGATCAAACCTGCGCAGACGAGTGTGTCCAGCGCGTGCCGGCTGCTGCCGATCCACAGCAGCGTCGGCGCATACCAGTATCCGGCTGCGCCAAAACTCTTGCCCACCGCTTGGAGGTATCTCTCTGTAGGAAGAATGCCCGCCGGTCCGATCAAGCCCTTAATTTGAAAGAGTAGGGAATAAAATGCAGAAAAATAGATCAGGCCGAGCGCCCGAAGGAACATCCAGCGCGCGCCGGCGTGGCCGTTAGCAGCTCCGAACCTGGAGCTGAATAGCCAATTCGAAACCCTAACAATGCGCGCAAACATTGAGCCCAGGATTATAGGGCAGGGCAGCAGCCAAAAGCGTCATTGGTCTGTGCTAACTTTGTGCTCTCTGTAATATAATACTGAGCATTAAATTCTTTACCGGCCGCAAAGACTCTTACGCTCGACGTGTCCCCGTGTCGCCGCGTCCGCGTGTCCCTGAGGTTTTGGTTGCGGCCCTGCCGCGCTGGGCCTTTGTGGTGAACGTTTGTGAATAATTCGGGCTACGTCCTAGCGAGCGACCTCATACCGCCACCACGGGTCTTGTCCCCGTGGAGCCGTGATTGGAAACTAACAGCGGCCGTTGCTCCTGCGTCACCACGGGGCTTGCCCCCGTGGAGCAATGATTGAAAAACTAATCGGTCGCGCCGGTGCCCACTGCCGCCTTTAAAATCATTCACTCGATAGTCGGAAGTCATCGCTCCACGGGGGCAAGCCCCGTGGTGGCGGGAGACGTAAGTTGCGATATAGTTAGTTTCCAATCATGGCTCCATGGGGACAAGCCCCATGGTGGCCTCGGTACTGCTTCAAAATTTGACCATTTTGTGAACTTTCTGCGCGCCAAGAAGACCTAGCGGTTAAACCCACCTTAAGAGTACGTACTGGATCCACCCATTCTTCATTCATATTCTCCGGTATTGCGGGATCCTTCCAGCTAAGCGATGTTCAAGGATGTGGAGGATGAGCGTTGAAGAAACTTCCGCTTCTGGTCTTGCTTCTGGCGGTTCCTGTTTTCACACCTTCACAGGTACCGCCCGCATATGAGATTTCCGATGAACGAGACCATCTTCGGCTAATCGAAATGTATTTGCGGAATCAGCCGATGAATCCTGAACTGCGACAGCCCCTTCGCGCCCAGCCGAAAATGAAGCCGGCGATGAAAGAACCAATTACGAAAAACGCCAAACACAGCAGCGGTCGGAATCAAAACGTTGATACGTACCCCGGCGCATCTCCCAAATAAGCAATCCGGGCTGGCAAATGTGCGCTTATTTATGAACCGAGACACTAGGTCTCATGACACTCAGGGTGACCGCAGCGGCAAACCGGCTGGTCAGCGGCATTGGCACAGGCATCGCTGCAATATTGTTCGCCCTCCCGGACCAGGCAATCGCACTGTGGATGCGCGCACTCATTTATAGTTTTCTGACCCTCCGTTTTAGCCGCCATACCGCCTCCTGACGTTAACGATGCAACTGAGAGCCATTATAGCCAGCCCTGCAAGACATCGACGTTGCAAAGAGTGCCCCTCGGCGGATTGCTCGATGCTGAGCTTGACGGTCAACCCGTCCCGGCGACAAAGACGCTTGAGCCCATGTTAGACTCCAATTGACAACACCTGAGGGGAATGTCAACTCACGAAAGAACGGAAGTTGAGCGGATCCAAGAACAGCAGGATGTAAAGAGAGCGCTCGAACAAACTTCGGGCGCCAAAGCTGCTGTCCCGCCGGCCGCCGAGCCGTCAGAGAAACTATGGCTTGCCAGCTATGCACTCGTCTTGGCCATCTTAGGCAGCCTTCGCTACCTGTTTAGGATCGGGATCATTCCGGTTACTCCCAGATATCTTGGTCTGGTCCAGAGACTTACGGCTGGGGCCATGTTCTTCGTAGTGATTTTCGGCTCGGCAAAGATCATTGACGTCTACTTGATCGGTCCAATACAGAGCGCAGTCTCTCGCTACAATCTGAGACGAATTCTGAGATTGGTAGTAGTGATGCTGCTTGCCCTGATCGTCATATCGATTATTTTTGTAAATTGGTATACGACAATTGTATCTCTGGGTTTAATCTCGCTGATACTGAGTTTCTCGCTGCAGACTCCTGTCACCAGCTTTATCGGTTGGATTTACATTCTAGTCAGAGAGCCCTATCGGGTCGGTGACAGGATAAGAATCGGCGATGCGACGGGTGACGTAATCGACGTCAGTTATCTGGATACGACGCTGTGGGAAGTAGGCGGACAATATCTTTCCACCGATCATCCCAGCGGAAGGATCATCAAGTTCCCAAATTCCAGGGTACTCAACTCTCCCATTTATAATTATTCTTGGCCTCTGTTTCCCTATATCTGGAACGAGATCAAATTCCAGATCGCCTACGAAAGCGATTTGGAATTTGTCGCGAAAATAATGAAGGAGGTGGCTGAGAAGGAGCTGGGCGAGCACATGATGGAGCGAGTGAAGGTTTATCGGGACTTGCTGGCCAAAACCCCGGTAGACGAATTGACCGTTCAGGAACGTCCAGTGGTCATGTTTCGCGTCAACGAAAATAGCTGGCTGGAAGCTATCGTGAGGTATCTAGTTTCTCCAAAAGAAGCGGGACGAATCAAAACGGCTCTCATAAAGAAAATGCTCGCACAACTGAACGCCGCACCCGATCGTGTTTTGTTCCCCAAGGGAAATGCCAGGTGAGTTGAATTCGGACCTCTGGGTCAGGCCAATAAAAAGCCTTCGCGTGCTTCGCGCCTTCGCGGTAAAGTTTTCAGCATCCTGATCCAAATTGTTCAATTCAATGATTCAAAAGACTTGCGAGATCGTTAGCCATTCGCGGATTAAGCTTCTTGAGGGTTGCGTATTCACTTAAAGCGGCGGATTGATTTCCCAGCGACAGGTAGATCCTGGCCAGGTTGAAGTGGGCTTCGGCCGAGTCAGGCTTGATGCGCGCGGCCTCGGCAAAATGTCTTAGCGCGTCGTTCAGTCTTCCTTGCTCGGCCAGCTCAATGCCCATGTTGATGTGCGCGTCGGGGTAATCGGACTTAATCTGGAGAGCCCGCGAGTATTGATCCAATGCCTCGTTTATTTTTCCCTGCTGCGCCAAGGCCACTCCCAGATTCACGTGCGCCTCAGGATAATCCGGCTTGAGTCGCAGCGCTTCCCGGTAATTTTCGATGGCCTCTGCCGTTCTGCCTCTGGCTGCCAGTACCAGACCGAGATTGTAATGGTACTGTGCATTATCTGGTCGCAAGTGCAGCGCCTCTGAAAAGTGCGAGATCGCCTCATCGAGTCTTCCTAACGCCGCCAGTTTCATCCCGAGGCTGTTGTGTAATTCCGGCTGGTCTGGATTAAGGCGCAGTGATTCTAAGGAGTGTTCGACGGCTTCCCTCCATCTCCCCGTCGCGAAAAGAGCAACGCCCAGATTGTTCTCCGCTTGAAAAAGATTTCGTTTTAGCCGGAGAGCTTTCTCGTAGTGCGGGATAGCGCTGTTCCATTCGCCCTTCGCCGCGAACGCGTTTCCTAAATTGTTGTGCGCTTCCGCATAGGTCGGCTTAACCCACAGAGCCTTAAGGTAGTGTTCCGTTGCCTGGTCCCACTTGCCTTGGTTTGCCAGCGCGAACCCCACAGCGTTGTGTGCCAAATAGTTGTTGGGGACTGCTTCGGCCGCGTGTTCAAAAAGCTTCAAGCTGTCGTGCCAGTAGCCCACTTGAATCCAGGTGAGAATTGCCAGAACCGAGATAACCGCGCCTCCCAACGCCGAAAGGGCAATCCTGCGCTGGAATCCCTGCGGCAAAAGCTCAGGAAGGCCCCAACTGACGATGACAAACAATCCGATGGAAGGAATGTAGCTGTAACGATCGGCCATCGCCTGGTCTCCCACCTGAACGACGCCGATGACGGGGACCAGTGTGCCCAAGTACCAGAACCATCCAACCGAAACATAACCATGACCCCTGTAGCGAATCACCAGCCATGTGGCAGCGGCCAGCAGCAAAAGTGCGCCGCTGATTTTCCAGTAGGGGAGGGTGTTGAGGGGATGCGGATAAAAAACGGCAAGGTCGTGCGGCCAGAGCAGCTTTGCGACGTAGCTGTCGTAACTCACCACGGCATTGGCGAGGCGCGCCTGTAATGGAAGGATCTCCAGTGTCTGCACCGCTCCGCCCCGATGCTGGGCATAAAAAGTCAGAACGGAAGACGCGGCTACTAGCGCCAGCAGCGGCAGTTTTTCCCAAATCAATTTGGCGGGCGGCTCTCCGGTCAATCTTCCCGCAGGCTCATTTCTTTTGCCGGGTCTGGAGGTCGTGCGCGTGACGTTGAAGCGTTTCAACGGCCAGTAATCAAGCAACAACAAGACAAAGGGTAAGGTTACCAGCATCGGTTTGGCCATCAGACCGAAAGCAAAGGTCCCGGCCAGCAGGGCGTAATTGGCCGGCTTTCGGTCTTTTACCCACCGCAGATACGCCCACAGCGTGAGCATCCAGAAAAAACCGCTGAGCACATCCTTGCGTTCGGCGACCCAAGCCACCGACTCTACATGCATCGGATGCAGTGCAAACAGTGCCGCCACAAAAGCGCTGCGCCATAGCGCGCCGGTCATCTCGGCCAGCACGAAAAACAATAATGCCGTATTAGCCAGATGGAGCAACAGACTGATCCCATGATGTCCGGCGGGATTTAGCCCAAACAAGTGGCAATCGAGCATGTGCGACATCCAAGTCAATGGATGCCAGTTGGCCGCGTAGGTCGCCGCCAGCGCCCAGCGCATCTGCTCCCAGGTCAGTCCCTGCTGCACATGCGGGTTTTCCGTCACGTACCCTCGGTCGTCGTAGAGTACGAATCCATTGTGAAAGGTGCGCCAGTAGGCGGCCGTGGTCATCATCACTAAAACCAGGCTCACCAAAAACGTGGTACGGCGATCGCTGAAAACAGAAACTTTCTTCATTTAGAAACACCCGTGGCGCTAGCAGAATGATTTTATCTGATTGATCTCTGCAAACGCTCTGTGAAGTTTGGCCCTCCAGTTTGATTCGGGCGTGCTTTTCACCGCAAAGACTAAAGAGATCGCTGAGGATTCGCAGCGCGGCAGAGCCGCAACCGAACAAGACCGATCACGTTCACGCGCACGTCCACAACCAAACGAGTGACGCGAGCCATGTCAAGAAGGGCGCATGATCGGCGGCTGCCGGCTTGCTGGCGCCACCCACAGAGCCGCGACCGGAAGGGGGTGGCGCGCCAGATTGAGTCATCGCGATCAGGCTTGCAAAATCGGAACGTCCCGCATCGTTGTTGCAGCAAATTTGCGCTGGTGTAGTCGCAAAGTGTCACATCGGCGCGCCGCTTCCTTCCGGTCGCGGCTCTGTGGGCGCCGGCGTCAACGCTGCCGCACACCGCCCCAAACTGCGCGCGTGTTTCCTCCATCTGCCTTCTGGGTAAAAATCTGGTTGAAAAAACCAGATTTCACGGTCCGGTATCACGTCAACGCCCACGACTGCGATCGGTCGAGTCGTCAGG
>DASYPF010000434.1:0-7564 GCA_036006905.1 Acidobacteriota bacterium | reverse complement strand
TCATATCCCCCTTCATTTACGACTAATCCTGCGGTCCGGATGTTAAGCTATTTTGCAAAAGGAGAAATCATCATGATCCAAACTGCCCGCACCAACTTATCGTTTGCACTCATCGCATTAGCGATAGCTTTCGTTCTCGCTGCGACTCATGTTTCGGCGCAAACAAAGCAGGAATGGAAAATTCATGACATGAACCGGCCGCAGCCTGCCGTTGTGACGCCGGGCACCGAGAGCTCGCAGCAGAAAACTGGAAGCCCGCCCTCAGATGCCATCGTACTTTTTGACGGTAAAGATTTGTCGCAATGGCAAAGCGAAAAGGGCGGGCCTGCCAAGTGGAAGGTTGAGAACGGCACCATGGAGGTTGTCAAGGGCACAGGGCTGATTTCAACCAAACAGGGCTTTGGTGACTGCCAGCTTCATGTGGAGTGGCGCGCTCCTGTGCCGCCGGTGGGCGAAAGTCAAGCTCGAGGCAACAGCGGCGTTTTCCTGATGGGCAAATACGAGATGCAGGTGCTCGATTCGTATAACAACAAGACTTATCCCGACGGTCAGGCTGCTTCCGTGTATGGCCAGTACCCGCCGTTGGTAAATGCCAGCCGTCCTCCGGGAGAGTGGCAAGCCTACGAGATCATCTTCCATGGGCCGCATTTTGATTCCGCCGGCAAGCTGCTTCGCCCGGCCAGAGTGACCTTGCTGCACAATGGCGTACTGGTCCAGGACAATGTGGAGATCATGGGCCCGACAGCGCACATGCAGCGCCCACCCTACCAGGCGCACGCCGGCAAGCTGCCGATTTCGCTTCAGGATCATGGACATCCGGTTCGCTACCGAAACATCTGGATCCGCGAACTAAAGGAAGAAGCGCCGTGACCCGGTTCTGGTGCAACCGAGATTCGGGCCGGAGAGGGAGAGGGGGTGAGCGGGAGAGTGGGGGTTTGGGAGAGTAAGTTTGTCTAGCTTTTGTATTGCCCAAAAGTGATCTCTGTGAAACTTCTGTGACCTTTGTGACTCTGTGGTGAAAGTTCGACGGGAATCAACACAGAGCCACAAAGAACACGAAGGTTTCACAGAGAAAACGATGCAGGAGCCTTAAAATAATCCAGTCGTTAGCCCGCTTTGCCGCCGCCCGGCGGATTGCCGTCATTCACCGATTCCTCGCCGACACTGGCCGAAAAACTGCGGTTCGCCTGACTGCTGCTGAATAACCTTACCTGCGTGAGCAATAACGCCGTGTGGAGGATTTCAGCGATGATGGGCAACACAACACCTCGCCTTAGCACCGCTTTCTGGGGAATGATGTTCTTAATAGCAGGCATACTCCTGATGAGCAACCTCGGTTATATGATGAATCTCATCAGGTCTCATCTCTGGGATCTTTGGCCGGTTTTATTAATTGCAGAGTCGAATCTGATTTGGAATGCGTGATCTTGCTTGGCGAAGGCGACAATTTCTTCGGAGGAGGATTCCAATGGCAAGCAAAATAGCACCTCGCTTTAGCGCCACTTTGATTTTTGGATTGTTGTTTATTTGCTGGGGCACGTTTCAGTTGCTCGACAGATTTGGCATTGTGCATGAAGAAAACTTCTGGAGGTTCTGGCCCCTGGCCCTGATGGCAATTGGGCTGGCAAAGATTTTTTCTCCTGGGGAGTCGGGTCGATTCTGGGGAGCGATGTTTTTGATTGCGGGAGCAATACTGCTGACAAGTAATCTGGGATATACGATACACGGAGTCAGGATCCATCTTTGGGACCTCTGGCCTCTGCTTTTTATCGCCATCGGCGTGAATCTCATCTGGAACGTCCTGACACGCTCCCGGCGGAGTACGCCAAATGGAAGGTCTATTTCTGATTTAAATGAATTCACGGTCTTGGGTGGAGGCGAGCGACGGATTAACGCGCCTGATTTCCGAGGAGGTGAAGTGTGTGCGATCTTTGGCGGGTATAAAATCGATCTCACCAAGGCAGGCCTGGAAGGCCAGGAGGCGGAATTGGAAGCAACCGCTGTCTTCGGTGGAGTCGAAATTCGCGTTCCGGAAGACTGGAATGTCACGGTCAAAGGCGTGGGTATTTTCGGCGGCTTCAGCGATAAGAGAAACCAACGCAAAATTGAAGGGCCTACCCAGCACCTGATTGTCAAAGGCGTCGCCGCATTTGGCGGAGTGGAAGTGAAGAACTGAGAACATAGGATGCATCCGATCTTTGCAAGCATAGAAAGGCTCGTCCTTTACTTGATAGCGTGGGTGCCGCTTGCGGCGCTGTTGGTTTTCCTGCTGGTGGTTTCCACTGATTTGCGCTGGATGGAAACAATCCTGCTGGCGCTCCCGCTGATTGCGCTTTACGCCTTCCTTTGCCTTTCGGCCTGGTATCTCTGCCAGAACCCGCCATCGCAGCCGGCGGACCTGATCCGATTGATGTTCACCTACGTCCTCGCAGCTTTGATTTGCGGCAGCATCTGGATGGCGACGGCCAAAGCAATCGGGCTCGCCCTTGGTTTGGTGCCGGCGTTTGCAGGACTGAGCGAGCGATTGAAAACAGCCTTGCCGCTTCTGCTTGTAATGGGGGCCTTGTTGTATCTACTGTCGCTGGCTGTCCACTATGTGCTGTTGGCGCTGGAAAGATCTCGTGAGATGGAAGCCAACGAGATGCGCGCTCGAGTCCTGGCGCGCGATGCAGAGTTGAAAGCGCTCAAGACCCAGCTCAATCCCCATTTTCTTTTCAACAGTCTAAACTCGATCAGCGCGCTTACCAGCATCGACCCGACAAAGGCGCGACAGATGTGCGTTCTGTTATCTGATTTTTTGAGGAGCACGCTGGGAATGGGGGAGAAGGCCGGCATTCGGTTTTCCGAAGAACTGTCGCTGGTCAGAAGCTTTCTCGCCATTCAACAGGTTCGGTTCGGTTCCCGCCTGCGGCTGGAGGAGCAGATCGATGCGGATTGCGATTCCTATCTTCTCCCCCCTCTATTGCTTCAGCCGCTGGTAGAGAACGCGGTAATCCATGGACTGGCAGATCTGGTCGAGGATGGCTGGGTTCGACTTGAAGCGCGTCGGTCGGGTAACGTTTTTTTGATTGCTGTAGAAAACACGTTTGATCCCAATGTGCCAACTTCGCAGCGGGATGGGATCGGTTTGAGCAACGTCAGGCGGACGCTGCGAGCTCGTTACTGCAGCAACGCCAGCCTGGACACCGAGGTGAAAGGAGCGCGCTTCAGAGTGGAGTTGACGCTGCCGATTGAGGTATGAGGCTCGGTAGGAGGCGATGAAAATAAACCACCAAGTCTCTCTGGATCATGCGATACCAGCACGGGGTATGAAAATGTCGCGGGGTGAGGCCCGAAGGGCCGCTATTAGGTAGCCCCGCCCGTCAGGGCGGGGAGCGGATTATTCATTAGCGGGAGCGCCGAAGGTGCGACACATCTTGTGTCGGTCCTACGGACCTCCGAATTTGAGATGGGGTATAAACCCCGCCCTACCGGACGGGGCTACCTAATGGCGGCCCGTCGGGCCTCGTCGGGCGATAGGAAGCGCGTTACGGCGAGATTTGTTTCTTAGCTATGACTGCGAAACCCAGAAAGATCGGAGCCGTTATCGTGGACGACGAGGAACTGGCTCGAAAAGTGGTGCGCGAGTATCTCCAATTCTATCCGGAGATTAATGTGCTGGCTGAGTGCGCCAACGGCTTTGAAGCGGTAAAAAAAATTGCCGAACTGAAACCGGACTTGCTGTTTCTCGACATCCAAATGCCGAAGCTGGATGGTTTCGAAGTCCTGGAATTAATTGACCAGAGCGTCGCTGCGGTCTTTATTACCGCCTATGACACTCATGCGATGCGTGCTTTTGACGTGCATGCAGTCGACTATCTTTTGAAACCGTTCGGAGAAGAGCGCTTTCGGGAGGCGGTGACCAGAGCGCTGACGCAGATTGGCCGGAGGGCTCCGTCCGGAGCTGCCCTTACGCGGGCTGCGCTCCAGCCGGGAGAATATGTGGAACGAGTGGTCGTCAAGGATGGCAGCCGCGTGTATGTGATTCCGGCAGAGAAATTGGATTACGTCGAAGCGCAAGATGATTACGTCTGTTTAAAGAGCGAGGGCAAGCGCTATTTGAGGCAACAGACTATCTCTAGCCTGGAATCGGCCCTCGACCCGACTCACTTTGTGCGGCTTCACCGCTCGTACTTAGTGAACCTGGACCGTGTGGTAAATATCGAACCGTACACGCGCGACAGCCGAATCGCGATTTTAAAAGACAACACGCGTCTGCCAGTCAGCCGCAGCGGTTACGCCAGGCTGAAGGAGTTGCTAGAGGCAGGGAAGTGACGGGTGTCGGCTGGCAGGTGACGGGGTGTCACCCGTCACCGCGCCCGCCTACGGGGCCCACCAGCTGTGTAGATTTTGGGAGCGGAGAGACGGCCTGAGGGCCGTCTCATCGTAACGGATCGGCGGATCGCTTCGATGAGACGGCCCACCGGCCGTCTCTCCAGAATGTCCAAACTCCAAGGGTGACGGGTGTCACCGGTCACCCGACAACCATCACCTTCCCCGCGCCCGTAGCTGCTCGAGTGTCTTTTTCACTACCGGCGCCTGTGGAGAATCGGGGTGATAGCGCAGAAATTCCTCCAGTTCAGCCAACAGCGCTTGGGAGTCGCCCCGTCGGTTGTAAATCTCCGCGAGCACCAACTGAGGATGAGAGAAGTGGGCTGGATCGAGCGCCTTGGCCTGTCTTAAGTGCGTCTCGGCGTTTTCCAGTTGTCCTACCATGAAGTAACTTTGACCCAACTGCGAATGTGCCAGGGGATCATCGGGTCTGGCGCGGACAGCGCTCAGATTGACTGGCAGCGAATCCTGAATCTTGGGCAGTGAGAGCAGCGCACCTCCCAAATTGACCAACGCAGGATAAAAATCCGGTTCTTGCTTCAATGCCTCGCGGAAATAAATTTCCGCCTGAGTGTAATTTCCTGTCTGGTAGGCGATGGTTCCCAGATGATTCCAGGCGGCGGCAAACTGCGGCGCCAATTCCACAGCTTTCTTCAGAAATCCGATAGCGCCTTCAATGTCGAGTTTGCCCAGCCGCTCGTCAGCCTTCTCGTACTGTCGCCGGGCGCTCTCAGGAACAGAAAGTTGTCTGACTGAAACTTGGTGCAAGTCTTCGGCTGAAATCTTTCGATCAAAGACGAAAGACACCTCAATGGCTCCCTTTGGATCGGCAAAGCTGGGGCCCACTTCTACGGTCCGCTGCATCTCACCGATACGTGGAACAGCGACAATCAGCGTGTACGTCCCGGGCCGCAGTTTGTTGAACTTAAATTTCCCCGAGACATCTGACAACGTATTCGCCGCAAAAGGCGTCGTGGAGCCATGAATGAAAATGACCGGCAAGGCATCGCGGAAGGTCTTGCCGTTCGGCGGCACTATTCTTCCTCGCAGTTCGAACTGGTCCCGAGGGGTCTGCTGCCCGCAGACCGCCAGCGCGCCAAGAAGAAAAAGCATCAGAAACCGCACGCGCAGCTTTAGATCTTTGTTTCCTTGCCGGTAATTCATGTGCCTTGGCGCTTCTTCCACTCTTGCACACGCCCCGCTTTTCAGACAATCTAACTCCACATTATTAACGATTCTGAAAAGAGAGGCCACGGATTAACACGAATGACGAATGACAAATGACGAGTGACGAATTCCTGCCTACTGCCTTCAGGGCACATCTCCCTTCCCGAAGATTGCTTGCACCCTCGAGCGGTTCGTCATTAAATTGCAATAATCTCCATACGCTTAGGAGGAGCCATGAAGCTAACGAGAGACGGTGACGCGAAAAGACCAGAAGCTGGCGACAACGGGCAACGAACCACGGACGACGGACAATCGGCTGCCGAAGCCGAAAAACTGAACCGCCGCACCTTCATGACCGGGTTGGCCGGCGCTTCGCTGCTTTATGCATACGGCAGCCGCCGTGTCCTAGGAGCGAATAATCGCGTGCGCTTCGGAGTCATTGGCTGTGGAGATCAAGCCGTCGGCCATATCAGAGCGCTCTTAGGGATGAAGGAGTCAGATAATGTCGAGATCGTGGCCGTCTGTGATGTCTACCGCAAGCGGCTGGACGCGGCTGCGCACGCGACCGGCGCGCGACCTTTCAATGACTACCGCGCCCTCCTGGATCAGAAGGATATCGATTCTGTTTTGATTGCAACCCCGGAACACTGGCACGCGCGGATGACTCTGGAGGCTGCGGACCGCGGCAAGCACATTTATTGCGAGAAACCGATGACCTATTCAATCGACCAGGCAAAAAAAGTGGTGAAAAAGATCCGCGCCGGCAGCGTCAAGATGCAGGTCGGTGTGCAGGGAATGTCCGATGATTCCTACGAGGCGGCGCAGCGCTACGTCAAAGAAGGCACGCTGGGGAAAGTAGTGCAGGCCCAAATTGATTATTCCAGAAACTATAGAGACGATTTCTGGACCAAGCCACTGGACCCGGACGCCAAGCCGGGCGTGAATCTTGACTGGAACGCGTTCCTCGGCCCCGCGCCCAAGCGTCCATGGGACCCGCACCGCTTCTTTGCCTGGCGCAGATATTGGGATTATTCGGGCGGGATCGCCACCGATCTCTTCGTGCATCGTATCACGCGCATCATCAAAGCGCTCGACTTGAAGTTCCCCGAGCGCGTGGTAGCCACCGGTGGGAAGTGGGAATTCAGCCAGAGCGTGGCCGAAATCCCGGACACGTTCAATATGGTATGTGACTACCCCGGGGGCCCGACGGTAGTGGTACTTTCGTCGATGGCCAACGATACGCCGATTCCTCATGTGCTGCGCGGTCACCTGGGGACGCTGGAATTTGACCGCAGCGGCTTTGTGATTCGACCGCAAAGACTTTTCGCGGAAGGGAAGCAGGAGATTGTTCACAAGAAGACAGGCGCAGAGGATCTCACGCTTCATCATCGCAATCTGCTGGACGCCATCCGCAATAACGCGCCGTTGAAATGCGATGTGATGCTCGGCTACTACGGCGTGGTGGCTTGCCACATGGCGGTGGAATCGTTCCGAAAGAGGAAGTATTTGAGATGGGATGCGCAGAAGGAGAAGGTTATTTAGTTTGTCGGTTGTCCGTGGTCCGTTGTCCGTCGTCCGTTTTTCAGTTCTAGAGGAGACAGTCACGGTCGCACCTCCGTGGTCGCATTAGCGACCGATGAATTTAGCCCGGCCTTTCAAGGCCGGGTCTGGAGTTGCTACATTCGATGGAGAATACGTCTGAGCCCGCGGAGCGGGCGTCCAGCGTGTAGCCCCCGGCGCAGCGAAGCGGAGCCGGGGGTTAGTTGGGAGTTCGCCGGGAGAGCCCGCAGGGCGGGCGACAGCAGAAAATCCTGTATCGCATCGTATTTGCCACGTTGAAGCCATGCCATCTAATCAAGAAGGAGGCGCTCCTTTGGGCATATCACACCGATTTCAAGCCGGACTCCAATTAAGCTAAAGCCTGTCGCCCGCCTTGCGGGCTCCCTCTCCGAAACCCTACTTGGCCCCCGGCTCCGCTTCGCTGCGCCGGGGGCTACACGCTGGACGCCCGCTTCGCGGGCTGAGT
>DASYPF010000433.1:0-4973 GCA_036006905.1 Acidobacteriota bacterium | reverse complement strand
AAGTACTTCCCCGGAAAGCAATACATCGGGATGGATATGCGGACTGGGCCCGGGGTAGATTCGATAGAGAATGTTGAAGAATTGCGGCGAGATAGTGAAACGGTAGGGACCGTTATCGCTCTGAATGTTTTCGAGCATGTGGAGCGTTTCTGGCGCGGCTTCGAAGAAGTACAAAGGATTTTGCGAAGGGATGGTTTGTTGCTTGTGAGTTGCCCTTTTTATTTTCACATTCACGAATTTCCAAACGACTACTGGCGCTTCACACCGGAAGGGCTACGATCATTATTAAGGAAGACCCCAGCGCAAATTATCGGCTATCATGGTCCCAACAATAGACCGTTGAACGTTTGGGCTCTGGCCTCGGGTAATGACTACCCCCGAATTACCGAACTGCAGCATTCGCTGTTTCGAAAGCGGATCCGCCAGTATGCCCGGCAACCGCTTGCCTGGGAAACGAAGGTGCGCTTCCGCATCAGTAGTCTGCTCTCTGGCCGCGGGCCGTTCGCCCCGTATTTTGACGCGGAGGAATTCAAAACTCAATTGCTCGACTAGCAAGATGCTGAAAAAGTCACCGCGAAGGCGCGAAGAACGCGAAGGTAATTAAATCAAGATCATATGTTCGATGATCATTCAGCCCGCCTTAAATGGATGACTGCGTGATGGATGCGCCAACGTTTAGGGTTCCGGGTCATCACACAGCCTTCGCGCTCTTCGCGCCTTCGCGGTGATTTTTTTCAGCAATCCACTAGCTCTGAGGCAAACCCAACCAGGCTACAACTTTGGCTGTGTGGGTTTTAAGATCGAAGCTGCGGCCAAGAAGCGCGGCTGCGTAACTCATATGTTCGAGTTCCGGACGATCTTGAAGCGCAAGCAATGCCTCTGCTAAAGCTTCGGTGTCGCGCGGGTCGTCGAGCACTAAGCCGTGCTTGCCTGACTCCATTAATTCAGCGGCGCCGTTTCTCCGAGTTGTGATGACCGGGCAACCACAGGCCAGAGCTTCGAGCACCACCGACGAACAAGGATCATAGAAAGTTGGATGGACCAGCGTGTCGCTGGAACGATACAATCCCGCCAGAGTGTCCTGCCCGACAGCTCCCAAGAAACTGACTTGGCTTGCGATTCCCAGACGTCTTGCCAGCTTTCGAAATTCGTAGATCGGTCCTTCACCCGCGACCAGCAGCCGCGCTTTCAGCCCTGAGCGCCGTGCCCGGGCCAAAGCTGCCAGCAAACAATGGAGTCCCTTGAGCACAAAATTATGCGCCACAAACAGCAAGGACAGCTCTTCGCCGCCAGTGGGAGGTACGTGCGCTTTTGTACTCTTTTCGCCAGGATGGAAACGGTCTAAGTTAATTCCAGGATGCAACGTGACCACATCGGACGCGATGCCATAGAAATTCTGCAACTGTGTGCGCACCAAATTGGAATTTGCCATCAGGCGGGGTCGATTCCGCCCCATTAGCAATTTCTCCTGCATTTGCATCAGAAGCCTCCGCTTCGGATTTATGCTGTTAGCCGGCCAGTACAGCCATCTTCGCAAGAGCGAATTAAGCGATTCACGTTCGGATTCAAAGGCCGCCGCATAAAGACCTGCTGGGAGTTGATAATGGGTCGCCACGTTTATTGGGCGAACCGCAAGAATCGAATGTCGCGGACTATTTTGCAATTCTCGAATGACTTTGCGGCAGAAACTCCGGTCGCGTACAAACCGGGGAAACGGGGGAAGCGGAAGCGCATGGACAAAGTTGGCTTCGGAATCGGCATGGTTTTGCTGGCAGTAGACTTGGACTGAATGACCGGCTTGGATGATCGCATAGACCAATTCCCAAAGATAAAGTTCCCCTCCGTATCCACCCCAGCGATCGGCGACGACTGTTAATTGCATGTGCGCCGCTTCAAAATTGGTTGCCGGTTTCTTTTTTCAGCCCGGGCGAACTGCCTTTAGCCTTCGTTTTCCGCTCGCTTGCCGGCTTGCGGCTCTCTAGAGATTGTGCCGACACTCTGGCATCCAACACGCCGCTCCAAATCGCCGTCAAAACCAGAAAGCTGCAGTTCTTGGCCAATATCGACCAGGGAGCCAGAAGGTAAGGCAGGTTATAAGACCCGAGTACCACGATCATCGCCGACAGCAGAGCAAAGCCGACTGCCCAATTCAGGAATGTCGCGCTTGCCAGGGAGCGCCGCGTCCAAATGCTTTCTATTTTCAGCAGTGCCACAATCGCCAACACAAACAGCGTTCCATAGACGAGGATCCATCTCCACAACAGTGGCAAGTTTGGAAAGAAGAAATCAGGCATCCGGCTAAGACCGTGAAAGAAGTAATCGGAGCCGTACAGGGCCAATCCAGCGCCAAACAGGAAACACCATAGGCGTTCGCCTGACGTCCAACGGCGTTGGAGGGTTACCATGATCATCAGTAGACCGCCCGCAAGAGCTTTGGCGCCGGCATATAAAGAGGGCATGCTTCTCGGATTAGCGAAGTCTGACCATGACTGACTCGGGATGAACCAGCCGAGAAGGAGCACGACACAATCGACAAGGAGGAAAACAGCCAGCAATGGCTGGCGGGCAACGGATGCTTTCAAAGTCGTGACGGAGCTCTGAGGTCTGACTTCGTACACAAACCACCAGAGCGCCAGCGCCTGGACTGTGGGAACCAGTATCACCTGGGCAAAAACCTCAAAACGCAGGTCTAAATTTCGAAATGCAATTAGACTGATGGCCGTTCGCGAAAGCAGGTGAGCCACGAAAAGCACCACCCAGATTTTTATGAGCTGTCGCATTGGGTATCGCCAAGATTCTATCAGCCCAGCGGTAGTTTCTTGACAACTTACCGACCTTATCAAAGTGGCGCCTGCATTGAACGGACTTCCCGTCCGAGTATTTTTCCCGTTTCGCCACATATTTGAACCATCTCGCAGGTGATTACCGAGAGACTGGCACGGCGATTGCTGCCTGATCTCTCCAAATAGAATTGCGCGTCTCTTTCTAACGGTCATAGCTGAGTCGCACCGGACTCAAGTTATCGGCCGAGAGGGGAATAGAGTAATGAGTCCAGCGAGAAAAGAAACTCTAAACAATAATCATCGCGCGAAGCGGGCCCTCAATGTCGGCCTGACTGTCCAGCTCGATCCAAACCTGCTGTTGGATTTCCCTGGTGATATTGCGCGGGATTTCGCTGTTATTCCGATTTACCACGGCGGCAACTACGTCATCGTTGCCGCGCGCGAGCCGCTGCGTCCGGAACAAATCGACGAACTGCATCAGCGGTTGGGGCTTCCTGTGCGCGCCTTCCCCTGCGAGATTCCCGGATTCGAAGAGATTCTGGAGGCTTTTTTTGGGGATCCTGGGACAGAGAACCGATCCAATGGATCCAAGTTACCGTTTGGGAAACAGAACACTAAGACCAACACGCTCGCAAAAACACTTTTCAATTTGGGTCTGATCTCTCGAGAGGAGTTGTCGCCCGCTCTAAAGCGGCAATTACACGAAAACAGTCTCTCGTTTGCTCATTCGACCTTTATCGATCGGCGTGTGCGCCACCTAGTACCGGAATTCATGGCTCGGCAGCACCACATGCTCCCGGTCGGCAGGATCGACGGACAGATCCTAGTGGCTACGCACTGCGACTGCGATCCCGCCGCGCTGGCGGAGATTCGAGAGCGGACCGGACTGACGCCTACCCCTCTCATCTTTGAAATTGACGAACTGAGCTTTGCGATCGACCGGTGCTATGCGCGCAGCCAGGCATCCGCCGGCAAGCGTCGACGCCTGGGCGAGGTTCTTGTTTCAAGAGGTTTCATGAGCCCCGATCAACTGGCCGATTGTTTGTTGGAACAGAGAAATTGTAATGAAAAACTGGGCCAGGTCGTAGTCAGGAACGGTTATGTCAGCGAGGAGCTGATGCATTCATGCCTGTCTGAATCTGAAGGTGATGGATTCACTGAAAGAAGGTCAAAGCAGCCTGCCGCCCGGAAAGTGATGCGCGCAAGCTGAGCGGCTTTGAATACGGCATGTTTTTGTGGCGCCCAGGCCCGCCTGGAGTTTCTACATTTTGAAGCGACGTGGGCCGTCTGAGCCCGCAAAGCGGGCGTCCAGCGTGTAGCCCCCGGCGCAGCGAAGCGGAGCCGGGGGTATCAGTGGTTTCGCAGAGAGCCCGCAAGGCGGGCGACAGTGTCGCCAAGCGAGGCGAAGCCTCTCCGCGCGGCTTCGCGCGCACCCGAGCGGCAAGGCGGCTTCTATTGGCACTCCTCCCTAGTTTCTACGACGAAAGCGGTCACGGTACCATTGGCGTTGATCGTGATGTGGAAGGTAAAAAACGTCACAAAGTTAGGAACTGTGCCCTGACCGATCAGGCTGAAGCCCACCTTTGTTGTGGCTTCGGTCGCTCCGCCAACATTGATGACCTGGTCTGGTTCCGCAGTGCAAGCGCCCTGGCAGTGGACTTGATATTTGGCGCCCGTGACTGAACCCTCTCCAGTGACTCCCTGAGCGTTGAAGTGAGTGACTTCATGAACTCCGCCACTGGAATCACGAGTGAAGTGAACTTCTAGGTGAAGATCGCCGCTTACTAGAACGACCTCCCGTACGCAAGGGTTGGTCAGCGAGGCTGGCGCAGGTACGGTTGTGTTGACAATCGTTACATCTGCCTGAGACGCTTTAGATGGATTCGCCGCCGTCAACATCAGGGCAAGTCCATAAAGAATCAAAAGCACAGGACGACTGAACCGAATGATCCTTGTCATTGGTCCTCCTTTTGATAGCCTTTTCCCCCTCGTTGAGAGCCTTTCCCCCTCGCCCGTTTCGTGGCCGAAGTGCTGCCGACCCAGAAGGGCCCGCTTCCAGCGTGCTCTCGGGTGGGCACAGGAACAGCAAGCGAGATGCTTACGCTCTGGCCTCGGCCGGGCCGTCTCTACGACGCTGCTTTCGAATGATTGCGAATTGAAAGCAATTATCCTTGTATTGCAAGCAAATAA
>DASYPF010000432.1:0-14525 GCA_036006905.1 Acidobacteriota bacterium | reverse complement strand
AGTATTTGAAGTAGCTTTGATCTTGGCAGTTGTCGGTTGTCCGTTGTCAGTTGTCGGTTGTCCGTTGTCCGTTGTCCGTTGTCCGTTGTCCGTTGTCAGTTGTCAGTTGTCAGTAGTCCGTTGCTCATGTCCGTAGTTGTGAAACCGAAAATAAGAAATAATTGGCTGACAACGGACAACTGACAACGGACAACTGACCACGGACAACGGACAAAACTCAAAGTCAAATGCCGTTCCTTCAACTCACAAACATCTCCAAACGATTCGGCCCCACCGTAGCTCTAGACAGTGTCAACCTGCGGTTGGAAAAGGGCGAGGTCCACGCCGTGATCGGTGAAAACGGCGCAGGCAAGAGCACTCTAATGAATATTCTTGCAGGCGCTTTTCCTCCCGATTCAGGAACGATGGAGATCGAACGACAGCCTTATGTTCCAACCTCGCCTCTGGACGCGCGCCGCCACGGCATCGCGCTTATTCACCAGGAACTGTGTCTTTGCCCGCATCTTGCCGTGTCAGAGAATATACTGCTGGGAATAGAGCCTTCGCATTGGGGTTGGGTCGACCGCCAAGCATATCGACGCAAGGCAATGGGTGTTTTGGAAAGCTTCCATCACCCTGAAATCCATCCGGATCGTCCGATCTGGGAACTGTCCATTGCTGCCCGGCAAGTAGTGGAAATCTGCCGCGCCCTTGTCGCCCGGGCCAGCGTCATTTTGATGGATGAGCCCACCAGCAGTTTGCAGCGTGACGACGTGGAGCATCTGTTCACCTTGATTCGGCGGCTGCGCCAGGAACAGATCACCGTCATTTACATCAGCCACTTTCTGGAGGAGATCCGCGAGATCGCCGATGGCTGCACCGTTCTGCGAGACGGTCGCAGCATCAGCACCAATGTGCTGCAGTCGATTACCGACGAACAATTGGTAACGCAGATGGTGGGAAGGCCCGTCGAGAATCTTTTTCCGGAACGCATTCGCCATCAAGACGGAGAGGTCGTGCTGGAAGTTCGAGATCTGGTCGCATCACCCCTCGTCAAGAATGCCAGCTTTGAACTCCGCAGGGGAGAGATCTTGGGAATTGCAGGGTTAGTAGGAGCCGGCCGCACGCAGATGGTGCGAACGCTTTTTGGCCTGCAGCCCGCAGAATCGGGCGCGGTCATCCTTAAATCTCAAAACCAGCCTGCTTCGCGGGGAAGGCCTTCCGATCGCATTCTGCAAGGCCTCGGTTATTTGAGTGAGGACCGCAAAGGTGAAGGCTTGGCGCTTGCGCTATCGCTGGCCGACAATGTCACGCTTACCCGATTTTCATCGTGCTCACGCTGGGGATGGTTAAATCTTCCGGAACAGCGGACGCAAGCTGAGACCTGGTTGGAGCGGCTCGCGGTCAAAGCAAAATCATCGGCACAGCCGGCCAGGACTCTCTCGGGCGGCAACCAGCAAAAAATCGTCTTGGCTCGCCTGCTCCATCAGAACGTAGACATCCTGCTACTGGATGAGCCCACTCGCGGAATTGACATTGGGAGCAAAGCTAAGATCTACGAAACGATAGCCCAGTGCGCAGAACAAAAAAAAGCGATCTTGCTGGTCAGTTCCTATCTGCCCGAACTGTTCGGCCTCTGCGATCGCTTGGCTGTGATGAGTCGCGGCAAACTTTCTCCGGCACGCCCGATCTCGGACTGGACACCCGAATCGGTCATGCAAGCAGCAATCGGGGGAAAAGTGGCGGCGGTAGATCCAAATGGCCGCGGATGAACGCCGCCGTTGTCCGTGGTCCGTTGTCGATTATTTCCTCTCTCGGCTTCACAGCCACACACACAAACAACGGACAACTGACAACGGACAACTGACAACGGACAACTGACATCGGACAACTGACCACGGACAACCGGACCACGGACAACGGCGGCGTTCATCCGCGGCCAAAAGTTTTTGCGACTTTTGATTTGACCATTTTCCCATTTCCTTCTATACAAGCCGCAATGTCGAACTTGCCAGCTAACGGCACCTCCTCAATCCGCAACTCGCAATCCGCAATCCGCAGTTCAAAGGCTTGGTTGCGACGCCTGGGGCCCTTCCTTGGATTGGCTTTGGTTATCGGTGTGTTTACGCTCATCACTCCCGGCGAGTATCTGTCGATACGAAACGTTCGGATTGTACTGTCCCAGACAGTCATCGTCGCCCTGGGCGCAATCGGCATGACGATGATTATTATCAGTGGCGGTATCGACCTATCTGTCGGGTCCAGCATCGCCCTTAGCGGAGTGGTGACGGCGCTGGTAGTTCGCGGCGGGTCGCCTCCGTCAGTAGCGGTTCTTGCGGGGGTTCTCCTCGGAGGTGTCATCGGACTGATTAACGGACTTTTCATCACCCGTCTTCGCGTGGTTCCGTTCATCGCGACCCTGGGAATGCTTGGCATCGCCCGCGGGTGCGCTAAATGGCTGGCCGGCGAGCAGACCGTGAATGTTCCGCACACGTGGGTCAACGAACTGGCAGTGACGTTTCCAAATCCCCCGTGGATCCTGCTCGCGCCTGGGATCTGGGTCGCAATCTCTCTGGCAGCGCTCACAGCTATGGTCCTTCGCAACACGGTCTTTGGACGGCGCGTCTTTGCGCTTGGGTCCAATGAGGCAGCAGCACGAGCTTGTGGCATCGCGACTGAACGACTGAAAATCCGGATCTACAGCCTAGCTGGGCTCTTCGTCGGCCTTGCCGGCGTCACACAGATGTCGCGACTGCGACAAGGCGATCCTACCGTCGCGATCGGAACGGAACTGGACGTGATCGCTGCAGTGGTGATCGGCGGCGGAAGCCTGAACGGCGGCGAAGGAACTATCCTTGGTTCAATGATTGGCGCGCTGATCATGGCCTTTTTGCGAAACGGATGCCAGCAGATGGGTTGGCCAAACTATATCCAGGAAATCATCATCGGGGTCATAATCGTGATCGCCGTAGCCATTGACCAGCTACGGCGACAGAGGGAGACCTAGTCGCAGGTCGAAAGTCGAAGGTCGAAAGTCCAAGGCAGTCCAGCACCCACAGAGCCGCGACCCCGCGGCGCGGGTGACAGGACAATTTTTATTTTCTGACTGTGTTAGTCCATTTTTAACTGTGACGATGCGAGACCCTAAAAGGAAATTTAACCACGGGGAACACTGGGAACACGGGGGCATATGGGGGATACGAAGTGCTTCCTTTAAATCCCCGTGTCCCCCGTGTTCATACTGTCCTTAACTTGGGAGGCGGCAGATTTGCGAAATATTTTGCGGGATAACCGTAACGGGGAATAGTTTAAAGCGGAGCAGGCGGCAAAGCTGTTCTAGTAGTTTTGAGACAATCTCTGCAGCACGCTTCTCGGGCTGCTTCAACGGCTTACTTGGGACTGCTACACGGTCCCACCCTGCAGGCACTGACATTGCAGATACAAGCTATATTGGCGCGCCGCTCCCTCCCAGTTGCGGCTCTGCGGGTGCCGCATACTACTTTGGACTTTCGACCTTCGACTTTCGACTTTTGTTATACTCCGCCCCATGCCCAAGAAAAAGCCTGAAACAGTGACGGTCGGCTTGATTCAGATGAGCTGTGGCACTGATACAGAAAGGAATTTGAAAAATGCCATTTTCAGAGTCAAGCAGGCAGCCAAAAGGGGGGCACAGGTTGTCTGCCTGCAGGAGCTTTTTCGCTCGCAGTATTTTTGCCAGACGGAAGATGTCCAACTCTTCAAGCTGGCCGAAACCATCCCCGGTCCTTCCACAGAAGCATTATCCAAAGTAGCTCGAGCCGGAAAAACCGTCATCATCGCTTCGCTTTTCGAAAAGCGCGCTGCAGGCGTCTATCACAACTCGGCAGTAGTGATTGATGCCGACGGCAAAATCGCGGGCAAGTATCGCAAAATGCACATACCGGACGACCCGCTGTACTACGAAAAATTTTATTTCACGCCTGGGGACCTTGGGTTTCTCAGCCACCAAACGCGCTACGGCAAAATGGGCGTCCTGGTGTGCTGGGACCAATGGTTTCCTGAAGCCGCGCGTCTAACAGCCCTGGCAGGCGCGCAATTTCTCTTTTATCCGACGGCCATCGGCTGGCTGCCCGGAGAATCCACTGAGGTGAATCAAGCGCAGCATCAGGCCTGGGAAACGATCCAGCGCGCGCATGCTGTGGCCAACGGACTTTATGTTGTGGTGGTCAACCGCGTGGGGCGAGAAGGCAAGTTGAACTTTTGGGGACAATCCTTCGTTGCCGATCCCTTCGGAAGAATTCTGGCCAAGGCTTTACCCGACAAAGAAGAGGTCCTGGTCGTGGAATGCGATCTTTCCAAGATTGAGGAGACACGGCATAATTGGCCCTTCTTGCGCGATCGCCGCATTGACAAATACGAAGGACTAGCGTACCGGTTTTTGGATGAGACCGGCGAAGATACAAAAAAACTCCGTAAATAGTCAGTAGGTCACCAGGTCACAGGCCCACTTTTCACCACCAAGGACACAAAGTACACCAAGGGTTCAGCCCTAGGCCTTGGTGCCCTTGGTGTCCTTGGTGGTTAAAATTGACCTGTGGCCTGCTGACCTGTGACTTCCTGGCCTGGTTTATGAACGGACAGAAAACTCCCGCTGCGCTCGGCTATCGGATGCCGCCGGAGTGGCATCTCCACAGCGCCACCTGGCTCGCCTGGCCGAAAGATCCGGTGACGTGGCCCGATCGTGTGCCCCAGGTCCAGGAAATCTTTTTGAAAATGATCTCCGCTTTGGCGCCTCACGAAACAGTGCACCTGTTGGTGGACGATGAGTGGATCGAGAACGATGTGCGGGACCGTCTCAAGCGGAATACGCAGATGCCCGACGACTACGCGCATGACGTCGTGTTTCACCGTATCCCGACGGTCGACTCATGGATTCGCGATTACGGTCCTAATTTCATCTCGCGCTCCGACGCGCAACTCGCCTACAACGACTGGGACTTCAATGCATGGGGAAACAAGTACGAGGAATTGAAGAGGGATAACGACATCCCTGCCCTTCTAGAAGGCTTCTTGCAAGTTCCCCGCTTTCAGCCAGGAATTGTTCTGGAAGGGGGATCGATCGAGGTAGATGGCGCGGGCGTCTGCATGACGACGGAACAGTGCCTGCTGAACCCCAATAGAAACCCCCAGCTCGGTCGATCCCAAATTGAACAATACTTAATGGACTATCTGGGCGTTGAAAAATTTCTCTGGCTTGGAGAAGGGATTGCCGGAGACGACACAGACGGGCACATCGATGACCTGGCTCGTTTCGCTTCGCCCAACACCGTGGTCTGCACCATGGAAGAAGATCCTCAGGATGAAAACTACAAACCACTGCATGATAATTACCGGCGGCTGCAACGGGCGACCAGCGTGCGAGGCGCACCGTATGAGATCGTGATCTTACCGATGCCGGGATCCCTGGTCGACTCGGAAGGTAAAAGACTGCCTGCGAGCTACACCAACTTCTACGTCGCCAACAACGTGGTGTTGGTCCCGACCTTTGGTCATCCCAATGACGCGCGCGCCTTGGAACTTCTCCAAAAGATGTTCCCGACCCGCAAAGTTATAGGAATCCACTGTGAGCCTCTCGTCTGGGGAATGGGGGCCATCCACTGCGTCACGCAGCAGCAGCCGGCGCCCTAGGGCCTGGAACGACACAGAGTTCGTACAGTATCCACACAGAAACCGCTTGAGCAGCACGGCCGGCCGCGACGGGCCCGCCAATGTCAGAGCCCGGAGCGTCAGCGACGGGTCCCGCCCGAGTAACAACCTGCGCCAGAAGAAGATCTGGATGGCTGACTTACTCTGGCAGGACCCGTCGCTGACGCTCCGGGCTCTGACATTGGCGGTTCTAGGTTTGCGGTATCCACCACTTAACATGCACAGCCACCTCCAGGGGGCTTCTTGTGATGGACCTACGAACGTCATAACTGATGACCAATGACAAATGACGTTTTGTTGCGGCCGGGCACGTGTTGTGCCTTGACACCCACTCGCAGTACCCACAGAATTTTCCCAGATGAATGAACTCGGCTTTCAAGATATCCAAAAATCCTTCGGCGCGGTGCGCGCTCTGCGTGGCGTAAGCTTTTCTGTCCACAAAGGAGAGGCCCATGCCGTCGTAGGAGAGAACGGCGCAGGGAAATCGACGCTGATGAAAATACTGGCTGGAATCCTTTGCCCTGACGCCGGCGTGTTGATGTGGAACAATCAGAAACTGGAGTTCGCAACACCTCGTGATGCGCTGAACCAGGGGATCGGAATGGTCTATCAGGAAATGTTGCTCTTCCCCAATCTCAGTGTGAGCGAGAATATTTTTTCAGGACGCGAAATCACCGCGGCCGGCGGTTACTTGCGCAAGAGTGAAATGCGGCAGCGGACCGCAAACTTGCTGCGACAACTCCATCTCGCCTTTTCGCCCGACGCCGCCGCCGAATCGCTAAGCGCAGCGCACCAGCAATTACTCCAGATCGCTCGCGCGCTGGCCTTCGATTGTCGCATCCTGATTTTGGATGAACCTACAACTTGCTTAACCGATGCAGAGACGGCTGACTTATTCGCCATTCTGCGCAGGCTGCGTCAGCAGGGAGTTACTTTAATTTATGTATCCCACAAGCTTCCTGAAGTCTTTCGGCTGTGTGACCGTATTACTGTCTTGCGCGACGGCCGATACGTAGGAACCTTCGCCTGCACCGACACGACGGCGGATCAAATTGTGCGATGTATGGTGGGTCGGGAACTGGAGCCGAGGATCACAGAGGATACGGTGCATACGGGCAAGAAGAAGCCGCTGTTGGTTGTGGAACATCTGAGCCGACACCCGTGGTTTCAGGATGTATCCCTCACGGTTCATTCGGGAGAAATTGTCGGGCTTTTTGGCTTGATTGGATCCGGGCGCTCGCAGGTGGCGGAAACCATTTTCGGCCTTCATCGAGCAGAGAACGGCGCCATTTCTATTGCTGGCCAAGCAGTTCATTTGCACTCTCCAGTAGAGGCAGTGCGGGCCGGGATGGCTCTGGTCCCTGAAGAACGGCATCACCAGGGTTTGTTCTTCAACCTCACGCTCCGGGAAAACCTGCTGCTGCCCTTGCAGAACGCGCGCGGGCCTTGGCGGATTCGCGTCCGAGACGAAATGCAAACCAGTCAGAAACTGCTCGAGCGTTGGCGAATTGTGGCAGCCGGAGTGAACGTCGAACCGTCCAGCTTGAGCGGAGGCAACCAGCAGAAGGTCGTGGTGGCCAAATGGCTCTCTACAGAACCCAAGCTGCTGCTGCTCGACGAACCCACAAAAGGAGTCGATGTGGGCGCCAAGTACGAAATCCACGAGATTATCCGTAACCAGGCCGCGCGCGGCATGGGATGCCTGTTGATTTCCAGCGAGCTTCCCGAAATTCTGACTTTGGCGCACCGGATCATCGTTCTGCGTGAAGGGAGAATTGAAGGAGAAGTTGATGGAGTTGCCGCCACTGAAGAGGCTGTGATGCGCTTGGCCACTCGGGTTCATGCAGATGAGGCGGAGAGTGGGTGACGGGGAGAGTGGGTGAGGGGGAGAGCGGGAGAGCGGGAGAAGGGGAGAGCGGGAGAGGGCGGCAGAAGTTCGAATGTCGAACTTCGAAGTTGGATTATGGGGACAGACCCCAATTGAATGGGGACACAATCGGGGAAGAGAATCGTGAATGGGGACAGACCCCAATCGTGAATGGGGACAGACCCCAATTGATGAGAGCCGAAATCGAGTTTGTCCCTACTTTCTCCTTATTTTGGCTCCATTTATGGGGGGTTGTCTCCATTCAATTGGGGAGTCTGTCCCCATTCAATTGGGGTCTGTCCCCACTCAATTGGAGTCTGTCCCCATTCAATTGGGGTCTGTCCCTATATTGATTTGCGTTCGTCCGCGTTCATTTGCGGCCAGTAAAAACATGAAGCAACCCTGGAAAGTTCGGGAATTCAGCACGCTCCTTATCCTCTTGTTCGAGCTTGCTTTTTTCACCTGGTATCTTTGGCCTCAGGGAAGCCGCAGCCACCCGTTCTTAAACTGGAATAACGCGATTCTGATTCTCAAGTATTCCTCCATTTACGGCATTGCCGCCGTCGGCGCGGCCATGATCATTATCTCGGGTGGAATTGACCTCGCCCCGGGAGCAGTGATTGCGCTCTCGGGTGTGGTTACTGGCCACTTCTTCATTGAAGCTGGATATTCACTAACGCTAAGCGTGCTTGCAGGTTTGCTGGTCGGCCTGCTAACGGGTTGGGTCTCTGCGGCTCTGGTGGTTCTGGTGCGCCTGCCTCCTTTTATTGCCACACTTGGAGTCATGGGAGTAGCGCGCGGGCTGGCATTTATCACCACCGAGGGGCGATACTTTGACTTTTCAGGAAAACTTCCGGCCGACTGGAGACCGATGGGAATTCCACTAGATTGGACCCCCCCGATCGTGATGATATTGCTGGCACTGGTTTTTCAAATCCTGATGAAAAATTTTCAGTGGGGCCGATCCGTATATGCTCTTGGAGGAAATGAAACGGCGGCATTGTTCAGCGGCATTCGCGTTGGACGAGTCAAGACATTGGTGTATACCATTGGCGGATTGCTCGCTGCCATGTCCGGCGTTGTCCTCGTTTTGGTTCAGGGACAGGGCAAAGCCGATATGGCTACCGGCTACGAACTGGATATCATTGCATCGGCCGTTGTGGGTGGAGCGAGTCTCGCCGGCGGCCGAGGGTCGGTGGAGGGAGCGGTGCTAGGTACTTTAATCTTCGGCGTGCTGCGTAATGCTCTGCCCCAAATCCCGGGAGCGACTTTTTATGACCGACTTATTGTCGGAGTAGTTGTGATTATAATTGTAGTTATGGATCAGTTGATCGCCAAGAAATCTGCTTGACTTAGTCATGGACTTAGTCTAATTTTGGAACATGAAAGAAGTAAATATACACGAGGCAAAGACTCACCTTTCGCGCCTACTGGTTCGGGTTGCAGCCGGAGAAGAGATCATTATTGCCAAAGCAGGAAAGCCTGTGGCTAAGTTGGTCCCTTATGGCCCAACGGACAGGGATCGCGTGCCAGGAAGAGACAAAGGTCAGGTATGGATCGCCGATGACTTCGATGCGCCCTTACCTGAGGACATCCTGAAAGCGTTCGAGTCGTGAACGTCCTCCTCGACACGCAGTGTTGGCTGTGGTGGCTTACTGATTTGGAGCGGCTTAACGAGGCGGCGAGAAATCTAATTCGAGACAGAGGAAATACGATTTTTCTTTCGGCCGCTAGTTCTTGGGAAATTGCAATTAAGGCCTCATTGGGAAAGCTGCGACTTGCTGAACCCCCTGCTGACTATGTTCCAAAGAGACTCACATCGGAGGGTTTCGTTGCCCTCCCTATTGAACACGTGCACGCACTTCGTGTAGCAGAACTGCCACACCATCATCGCGATCCGTTTGATCGATTGCTCGTGGCGCAGTGTCAGATTGAAAACTTGATTCTTCTCACCGCCGACAAGCGAATCACGGACTACGATGTCAGGATCGCTTGGGCCGGGGCCTGATAATTAACCTGGATTATTCACAAATATTCAACACAGAGGCACAGCGCGGCGGAGCCGCAACCAAAGTATCATCGGTCATCAGTCATCGGTCATCGGTAAAATGAGATTTGCGAACTTCTTACCTTTGACAGCTTAAAATCTTCGCGGTTGAAAAAGAATTTGAGGGTTAGTACTAACTACTAACAGGCAGTTTCTTGTCTGCCCGCAACGATTTTATGTCGACCATCAAACGGTCAGGCTTCTGACCGATGACTGATGACCGATGACTGATGACGAATGACGTTTTTTGGTTGCGGCTCCGCCGCACTGTGATCTTTGTGCCTCTGTGTTGAATATTTGTGAATAATGCGGGTTAACGGATGGTAAAAATGGAGAGCACGCCATGAAGCGAACTGGTGTTTGGATTCTATCTTCTCTACTTTTAATTGCCGGGTGCAGAAGTTCCAAGACACAGGAGCAGGTAACGCGCTACCGCTTTGCCGTCATGCCGAAGGCGCTCAACCTGCCGGTATTTAATTATGCTCGTACCGGCGCGGAAAGGGCGGCTAAAGAATTGGGCAATGTGGAGATTATCTGGCGAGCTCCCGAGACAGCCGATGAACTCAAACAGAAGGAGATTCTCGAGTCCTTTATCACGCAACGAGTCGACGCGATTGCCATTTCCTGCATTAACGGCGATTTTTTGACCGACACTATCAACAAGGCAATGGTCTCGGGGATACCCGTGATGACTTGGGACGCGGATGCGCCCAAATCCAAGCGGATTGCGTATTACGGAGTGGACGACTTTGCTGGCGGGCAGATTCTGGGAGAGGGAGCTGCCAAGCTTTTGGGCGGGAAAGGCAAGGTCGCCATGATCACAAGCATCGGCGCCTACAATCTGCAGCGCCGCCTGGATGGAGCCAAAGACGCCCTGAGCAAGTACCCGGGCATCAAGATCATTGAAATCTTCGATACAAAAGAAGACACAGTCCGCTGCGCCGAAATTATTGCGTCGGCCACAAACAGATATCCAGATCTGGACGCATGGCTCTCCGTTGGGGGTTGGCCCGCCTTCTCGCGCAACACGCTGGGGCCGGTTGATCCGAAGCGAACCAAGTTCGTGTGTTTCGACACTATCCCGCCTGCGCCTGACATTTTGCGCGAAGGCAAAGTCCAGCTCCTGCTAGGGCAAAAGTATTTCGGCTGGGGAAGCGAACCGGTCAAAATCCTGTACGATTATCTAAAAGGAAAACGCCCGGCAAATCCGATCATTTATTCAGGCGTCGATATAGTCACGCGCGACAATGTGGATGCGTATGTCGAGCAATGGAAGAAATGGGAACAGCCGTAGTTCAGGAAGCAGGAGGCAGGAGGCAGTCGGCAGGAGGCAGTCGGCAGTAGGCAGTAGGCAGTCGGCAGTAGGCGGTCAGTCGTCATTCGTCTGTGGTTTTGTGATGAATCCTCCGATCACTGATGTAGCTAACCAGTGACGCATGACTAATAACGGATTCCTGCCTACTGCCTACTGCCGACTGCTTCCTGCCAACTGCTTCCTGTCCTGAATCAGTAAGGAGCCGAACATGAAACGTTTTTTACGATTCTCTTTCCTCTTATTTCTGATCTGCGCCGCGGCGCGAGGCGAGTCCCCCAAGGGCTACTATCGCTATCCCTCGATTCACCGAGACACAATTGTCTTTAGTGCCGAAGGTGATCTCTGGAAAGTGGGAATAGAGGGCGGGGTGGCGCGGCGCCTGACTTCACATCCGGGCGAGGAGTCCAATTGCGCGATCTCTCCCGACGGAACAACTATCGCTTTTTCCGCCCAGTATGAAGGCCCGACTGAAGTGTACACCATGCCGATTGAAGGAGGAATTCCCACGCGGAGAACATTCGAAGGAGAAGGCGCTTTTGTCAAAGGCTGGACACCCGATGGCAAGGTTCTCTACATGACTCGTCACTTCTCTACCCTTCCCGACGCCGAACTGTTGGCGATCGACCTGAAAACGGGAAAAAGCACGCTCCTGCCGTTAAGCCAGGCCGCCGACGGCGTTTATGATCCCACAGGCAAGACTTTGTTCTTCACCCGATTGCCTTTCCAAGGAAGCAATACAAAACGGTACGCCGGCGGAACTGCGCAAAATCTTTGGAAATTCACCGAGGGCCGAACTGAGGCGACGCTTTTGAGCGGAGACTACCCGGGCACCAGCAAATCGCCGATGTGGTGGAAGGGACGGGTCTATTTTCTCAGCGACCGTGACGCCACGATGAATATCTGGTCGTTGAAAGAAGACGGAAGCGATTTGCACCAGCATACATATCATCACGGATGGGACGTCAAATCTCCTTCGTTGTCCGAAGACAGAATCGCCTACCAGCTAGGGGCCGATCTGCGCGTTTTTGACATCGCCAGCGGCAAAGATTCTGCGCTGTCGATCACGCTGGCATCCGATTTTGATCAGATGCGTGAAAAGTGGATCCAGAAGCCGATGGAGTATCTTACCGGCGCACATCTTTCGCCTGGCGGGGACCGCGTGGTGCTGACAGCGCGCGGCCAGGTATTTGTGGCGCCCTCAGTGCAAGGGAGGTTTGTGGAAGCCACTCGAAACAGACGAGTCCGCTACCGCAGCGCAACTTTCATGCCTGATGGAAAATCCATTCTCGTTCTATCCGACGAGACGGGTGAAGTCGAATTCTGGAGACTCCCGGCCAATGGCGTAGGCGAGCCGGAGCCGTTGACCCATGACGGCAAAGTCCTGCGCTTTGACGGAGTCCCTTCGCCTGACGGCAAACGAATTACATACACGGACAAGGATCTACAGCTCTGGATTTATGACGTCGATGGGAAGAGACAGAACTGTATTGCGGTTTCCCGCGAAAGCACTTTTCGCGACTTGCGCTGGTCGCCTGACAGCCGCTGGTTGTCATACGTAGAAGTGGCTGCCAACACCTTCCCTCAGATCAAGTTGTACCGGGTGTCAGACGGAAAAATCAGCACACTCACCAGTGATCGCGTCGAAAGTTACCGTCCTGAATGGAGTCCGGATGGAAAGTGGATTTATTTTCTCTCCGACAGAAATTTTCAGTCTTTGGTAGGTAGCCCATGGGGATTGCGTCAACCAGAGCCGTTTTTCGATAGGACAACCAAAATTTACCTGCTCTCATTGACCAAGGGCCAGCGTTCTCCCTTCCAGCCGTCCGATGAGCTGCATCCCGAGACAAAGGAGCCGCCAAAAAAGGAAGTGGAATCATCCAAGCCGGGTGCGCAGGACGCCCAGGGCGCCTCGGGTACGCCCGCAGAGGTCAGCATTGATCTGGACGGCATCGAGACGCGGGTGATGGAGATTCCGATACCTGCAGGCAATTACGGCGAACTCTCAATCAACGACAAGAGACTTTTCTGGACTACCCGAGACACCTCGATCGAAGGAAAACGCAGCCTCGTGGCCCTTGACATCAGTAATAAAGAGATTACGCCGAAAACGCTGCTTGAGGACATCCGGAGCTACGAACTTTCCCGCGATGGCAAAAAGATTCTGGTCCACAAGGCCGACGATCTCTATGTCTTTGATGCGACCTCTGAAGCTCCCGCCAAAATCGACAACAAGAAAGTGAATCTGAGGGATTGGACTTTCTCGATCGATCCACGGGAAGAATGGCGACAAATGTTCACCGAAGCCTGGCGCCTGGAAAGGGACTATTTCTACGACCGAAACATGCACGGCGTGGACTGGCCCGGTATGCTGAAACATTACTCTCCTCTTGTCGACCGAGTGACCACCCGCGCGGAACTAAGCGATCTTATCCAGCAATTGGTCGGCGAGCTTTCCGCGTTGCACATCTTCGTCATCGGAGGAGATCAGCGAAAAGGACAGGAAGAGATATTACCGGCTTCCTTGGGGGCGGTTCTGGTGCGTAACGAAAATGTTGGCGGTTACCGGATCGATCACATTTATCAGGCCGAACCGGATTTTCCGGAGCGCCTTTCTCCGCTGGCAAAACCAGGTGTCGATGCAAGAGTGGGCGATGTCATCGAATCAATCGACGGCGTTCGGCTGCTGTCAGTTGCGGACCCAGCGGTGTTGCTGCGCAATCGAGCCGGCAAGCAAGTCCTCTTGCGCATCAAACCAGCAGGCTCCGCCGCAAGCCGGGACGTGATTGCAACTCCCATCACTCAGAGCCGGGAAAGCGACCTAAGGTACGATGAGTGGGAGCGCACACGGAGACTGCGCGTTGAGGAAATGGGGAAGGGAGAAATCGGTTACGTACATCTGCGGGCCATGGGGTCGAACGACATTGCTCAGTGGGCTCGAGACTACTATCCGGTTTTCAACCGCGGAGGATTAATCATCGATGTCCGCCACAACGGCGGCGGGAACATTGATAGTTGGATTCTGGAAAAGCTTCTACGCAAGGCTTGGTTCTACTGGCAGCCGAGAGTGGGAAACCCGCTGTGGAACATGCAGTATGCGTTTCGCGGGCACATGGTGGTTCTTTGCGACGAATGGACTGGCTCGGATGGCGAAGCGTTTACCGAAGGCTTTCGCAGGCTTGGCCTCGGCAAGGTGATCGGAAAGCGCACCTGGGGTGGCGAGATCTGGCTCTCCTTCAGTAACTGGCTCGTCGACAAGGGTATCGCCTCAGCGGCCGAAATCGGCGTCTACGGACCTGAAGGAAAGTGGCTCATTGAGGGACACGGAGTGGAGCCGGACATTGTCGTGGATAATCCGCCCCACGCCACTTTCAAAGGTGAAGATGCCCAACTGGCGGCGGCCGTCAAGTACCTGCAAGAACAGATCCGATCTCATCCGGTCTCGACTCCTTCGGCGCCGCCGTACCCGGATAAATCGTTTAATCGAAAGTGACGACTTTCGAATTTTGTTTCTTGAGAAGGGTTTTTTTGCAGCAACCGTCGTATTTCAACCATTGTGTCGGCGCACCAAGCCGCGCAGCGGCGCTAAGAACTGTAGCCCAGGGCGTCAGGACGTGTTGCCCAAAAGCAAATAT
>DASYPF010000431.1:0-10550 GCA_036006905.1 Acidobacteriota bacterium | reverse complement strand
CTGGGGAGCGTTTAAAGTTTCCTCGGCACCAGAATGCACTTTGAAGCGCGAAATCGCACAGAGACCATCAACGAAAATGAGACGAATAAAAGGGAAATGTTCAAAAAGGCGGATTTCGAAACAGTCAAACTTTGCCGAGAGACCTTTGTAAAACTCGATCGAAGGAAAGTTTTTATAAAAGTCATCATTCTGTTTGCGGTATCTGGCAAGTTGGATAGCGGCGGAGCTATTCGGGTTAAGGAGAAGAAACTGTACCTTACCGCCGTTCAATTGGATACGGGTAAGCATAGACCGAAAATTATCCTGTCTCTGGGCGTCCATCGCCCATTTGTGCCCAAAAACCCCAACGAACCTGACTTTGTATTGTGCACGTTCCATGACTGAGTCGGGACTCCATCGACTGCTCCCCAGCGAATTCGCGATTTCTGTGATACCTATGCGTTGTAATTGATCGGCGTACTGCCGTTGACAACTCTGTAGAGAATTGCGAAGTGCAACAAGTTCGCGCGTGAGATGTCGATTTTTGACACCGACGATAATTGCCGACATTACTAAGGCGGTGACGCCAAGCGACCCTATGATAACGAGTAGACGAGAGCCGGTATTTGCAAAAAGCACTACTCCCGCGACCACCAGCCCAGCCACAATATCCAGCAGGAGAGCAAATATTGCAGACGTATACCAAGGCGAATGTTGGATTTGCGAGAGATGTGGTTCAATTCTCGAATCCTGTGAAGAGTTTTGATCGAAGCTCTGCATACTCGATTCAAGTAGTCGGTTTCAATAACCCGACAGCTTTGCGAACCACCTCTCTCTCAGACTCGAAGTGAAGACTCTCAGCAACTTTGAGGAGCGGTAGCCACATCGCCCGCTCGTATTCACGATCTCGCTGATCCAAACTGCCACTAACGTAATACATTAGAAAAAAAGTTGTCTCCTTCTCGTAGAGCTTGTCTTGGTATGAATAAGTCCAGCGAGTAACCGCAATCTCCGATTCGATAACTGCAACTAACCCGGTTTCCTCCCGCACCTCGCGCAGTGCCGCCTGCCAGAGACTTTCGTTAGAATCCACAATCCCCTTTGGAAGCCGCCACTGTGGGGGGGCACTGGAGCCTACAATGGCTGCCTCCCAACCTTCTGCACCTTTACGGCAAACAACGCCGCCAGCTGCTCGAATACGAGGTAAATCCGGCGAGCCTGCCACAGTAATCATCTGGGTCGCCAATCAATGGAGATGTGGTTTCTACTGGAACAAGTTGTGTCCAATTTGTGTCCATAATTGATCGAAAATGGACCAAATTGCCATGAAGACATGTTAAGGAAAATCTGCTGTAAATGTAAACAAAAAAATGGACTTGGCTAAGATCCCAAGCACTTAGCCAAGTCCCTGTGGACGAATTCGTAGACCAACGCTCTATCCATCTGAGCTACGGGCGCATAATTGAAGCTTGACGGAAACCAGCAGTTTAGCACATTCGGGCCTTGAGCAGATCGCTGGCGGGCGGGTGGGGCGCCGTCAAACTTCCTGCGCCTTCTCGGTGGCCGTTCTCAGCTTCTTTGGTCGCGGGTGTTGCAGTTCGCAGCAAAGAAGTTCTTGCTCTTTCTGCATACTGTGACGGTGGGGTGTACCAGAGTCTGTTGATCCGTCATTCTTACGCGGCTAAAAAGGCAGAACCTAAAGGAATCTCAATATCTTTCTTTTGAACCACCTTCGAGGCATCCAGAATTTCAATCTCCAGAGGCTGCCCCTTGGCTGAAAGGTGGACAATGATTCCTTCGGCGATGTCTTTCGAGTCGGAGGGTTTTCCTTCCCGCAGCCGAATCAGTAGCACATCAGCGTCAGGAGAGTATGAGATCTTCATAGGTCTTGCCTCCTTGGAAGTAGCGCTTCGCAGAAGGGGAATATACCGTATAACCACAGGCATGCGGCCCTCGTATTCATAGATCACCCTCAGAAGACGCGCCCTCATGCGCCGATGTGCAATGAATCGCTCGCGGTGGCCGTGCACGACTTCCTCCGGAAAAACCAAAGCCTGCAGGACTGATTGAATTTTCAGCTGCCACTCGGCAATCCTTTGCAGGGCGTGGAAAGTCAGCAAAATGGCGACAATTTTGCTGTCGGCAATCTTTCGCATTTTTTGACGGCGTCAGACCTGCAGTGGTTATCGCCCGCAGGCCTCCACGGCGACAAACAGGAAGAGCTGCAACGGCATGGGCTTCCTCTTCGCTTCGCGAATGTTGGGCTGAGCTTGCTGAATTGACAGGCTGATAGTGCATATGCGACAACGGAGGAGATTCTATGAAGACAATCACTGTGCGAGATCTGCAGAAGAAAGTTAGGGAGTCTGTCGACGAATCGCAAGGAGACCGCGTTGTGATTACCAGACACGGCAAACCCGCCGCTGTGCTTATCGGCGTAGAAGGAAAGGATTGGGAGTCTGTGGTACTGCAGTCAGATCCGAATTTTTGGAAACTCATCCACGCCCGACGGAAAGAGCCGACCCTGTCGCTTATTGAAATAAAGAAACGTCTGAGGACTAGTAAATAAAGGCCAAAATTGCGGCGAATGGCACTCACGGTACGGCGCCGCATTCGTCGAAACTCTCCGCAAAGCTTGACGAAATGCTCGAACAGGCGCCGGCTGAATAGATCTTCTTCAACCCGAGACTAAAGTCCCTTTCGATGATCTCCAAAGCACGGACAATAGTTCATCTTCAGGCTTACGATAGCTGGTGTTTGATTCAGTTGACGCTCGATACTGGATCGGATAACATGTAGTCACATAAAAGACTACATCGTGAACCGAGGATCAAGTGATGCCTGAGATTGGAGTGCGCGAGTTAAAAGTTAGAGCTTCGGAGATCATACGTGACGTACGGAAACGGCATGTCCGCTACATTATTACATACCGTGGCCGGCCCGTTGGTTTGCTCATGCCGCTGGAAGAGCCGAGTATCCGGGAATCGGCTCCCGCCCCGAAATCGGCACGCGCTATCTGGGATGAGCTCACGCGTTTGGGGAAGAAGATCGGCCGGCGTTGGCCAAAAACTGTCACGAGTGTCGATGTTCTTTCGCAGATGCGTCGATAATCATGGCCGGCCCTTGCACTGTAGATGCAAGCGTGTTCCTTAACGCCTTTAATCCGACTGAGGCAGGTCATAAAGACAGCAATCGCCTGATGGCACGGATGAAGGAACTGGCCACGCCGATCATAGTACCCACTCTAGTATTGCCAGAAGTTGCCGCCACCATAAGTCGTGTGCTCCACGACTCCGCTCTGGCGGCTGCTTTTGCAAAGAATTTACAGCGCCTGCCCAATCTGATGTTGGTCGCGCTCGATATAATGCTGGCCGAACAAGCCGCCGATATGGCGGCGCAGCGCCGCCTGCGCGGCAGTGACTCTGTTTATGCCGCGGTGGCATTGCGCTTCGGCAGCACCCTGGTCACACTGGATCGTGAACAGCGGGAGCGTTTAGCGACTGTGATCTCCAGCCGGAGTCCGACTGAAATGATGGCCGAACTTGGAAAACAGCACTGATCATTCCGTAAAGGCCCGCTTCGCGGGCTTTGTGCGCCTACGGCCACCACGTAGGCAGCTGCCTGCTGCTCCGGTTGAGTAAACGATCTCCGTCTCTGGCACAGCGACTCTATCGAGCGGCGGACTCTTGTTCGGATCAACACCGGCCGTTTCGGACGAAAGCTGGAAATTTCATCCGCTCAAGCGCGAATTCTGCGATGGCTAAAGAGTGCCGGCTGACTTGGTGGTGAAGCTCCAAGATTTCAATCTCTAGAGGCGGACCCTTGGCTGAAAGGTGCACGATATTTTCTTTGTCGTTATCTCCCGCTGGCCGGTTTCTCGGGCGGAGGTGCGGGGTAGATAATGCGGCCGCGCCGTAGGGTGCGTTTCACTTTGGCGAACCTTCGCACGTCCTGCGCGGGGTCGGCGTCCAGGACGACCAAGTCGGCGTCCATCCCCTTGACGATGCGGCCGGTGCGTTTGGCGAAGCCGAAACGGGCGGCGGGCGCGGTGGTCAGCGATGCGAGGATTTGGGGGAATGTCAGCCCGGCACGGGCGAGCAACTCGTACTCCTTCGTCAGACCGCTGTACTCGGTCAGGTAACCAACGTCTGTGCCGAAGAGAATTTGGCCGCCTGCGTCGGAATAGCTTTTCACTTCCCGCAGAATGCCGTCGAAATCGTCTTCGCCGCTGAACAGCGTGAGCGTGGGAATCAGAGAGACTTTTGCCGCCTTCAGGCGGGCGACGATAGATCCAGTCCAGCGTTCCGGGTCTTCAGTGGTATGGGCGATAATATCCACATGCCCCTGGAGGGCCAGCTCGACGCCCTCGATAGTAGAAGGATGCGCAAAGACGAGCCTTCCCTTGCGATGCGCCTCGGCCACGGCCGCTTGGATGATCGCCGCCGGCATTGGCATCGTAATCTTTTTGCCGTCGCTGCGCACCCAGGACAGCGCAAAGAGCTTGATGACGTCTGCTCCCTGGGCCACGTGCTCATCGACGGCGCGGATGGCTTCCCCTGCTGTGGCCGGCTGCGGCAGAAGCTTCACGACGTCGAGAGGGACCGAATCCATCACGTAATAGGGAACACCGTCTTTGGGGAAGAGTGGAGAACCAGCCGTCAGGATGCGAGGGCCGGCAACTTCGCCCGATTCGATCCGCCGCCTCAGAGCCAGCGTGTTTGGAAGAAGCGAGCCCGTGTCCACGACCGACGTGAAGCCGTAACGGGTCAGCATCGCTTGCAGCAGTTCATTGAGCCGCGCGGCCGGAATTCCCACAGCGTTCTCCCATTTTGGCTCGGTGAAATGAACGTGGCTATTCCAGAAGCCCGCCACGACCGCACGCCCGGTGCAGTCAAGGATCTCGGCACCCGACGGGATTCGCACTTTTCCTTTTTCACCAACGGCGGCGATTTTCCCGTCCACGATCAGCACTACGCCGCTCGCAATCGGTGCCTCGTAGGGCGACGTATAAACCCTTCCGCCCACCAAGACGAGGCCGTGCTTTTCCTTCAGTCTTTGCCCCACCACGACCGGGAAATTAGAAATTAGAAAGAGTACGAGCAGGAAAAAGAGCAATTCGAACGCGTGGGTCCGCCCATCAGGCCGGAGTTTCAAAACAGCCTCCCCAAAGAAATGAGACTAAAGCAATCATCGGTCATCGGCGATCTGTTTCATTCATACGAGTCCAGCAATGCAATTGTTCCGAGCGGAAGATTGTTCACTAGATATCTCATTATTTATCTGGATGGCCTCCACTGGCCTTGTGCCAGTGGGGCCAAGATTGCGCGCCGACAGGCGGAAATCTTCGTCCCGCCGGGGCAAGCCCGGTGGAGACGGTTTTCCTGTTCACTACTCACTAGTGAAAAACCTCGCGCCCCGCTGGGACAAGCCCAGCGGGGGCGCCAATTTTTTCTCACGGGAGCCTGGAGAGATTACGGGAGGAGAGAATCAGCAATCGAATGGCGGTTATGAATTGGGCTGTGTTTGTTTTGCCGGCCATACAATCGCCAACGATGACTGTGGAGGCGCTGGCGCCGTAGTCCATCCCCCCCAAGCCAGCTTGAATGCCCATCGCAGCCATTCCCCTGCCGTAGCTGTCAAGCCGGCCATGCCGACGAGTTGAAGAAGGAGGTCCATTCCCACCAAGTGCCAGCGGCGCCGCCGGGCCAGTCCGGCAAGCATCTGTATCGGGTTGTAGAACATCAAATAACCCGCCAACAGGTTCAGTTGGCGTCGCCAAGGCTTTGCGTCGGCGCTTGCCACCACATGAGTGCCGTCGAAGTGACGGTCCTCAACCACGACGTCGCCGACCGTCTTGAAAACGATGCCATCGTGATATGGTTTTTCAAACCATTTGGTGCCGACAGCAGGCGTAATCATCGTCAGGGATAAGCCACCGGCACCCGCCCGCCGCAGAAAGTGTATCTGATTCAGAAGTCCGCGTAGATCACCGCGCGACAGAAGTGGCTGTTTGTCCGAGTGCATCATCATCGGCATGGGCATGATGCCCTTGTCCAGCAAACTCTGGAAAACGATCGTCGTCTTTTCAGCGCTCTGGCCCTTGTTAATCAACGACGCCGTAAGATCCTCAATACCGAACCACACGGCCTGCATTCCCGACTCTCGGGCTAACTGCATGAGGTCCAGGTTGCGGTGGGCGTCAAATAGTGTAGTTTCCGTTCCCCAGCGCCAAACCACCGAAGGGTCGCCTCGGCGGTCGCGGCGGAAGCGGGCGACGGTTTCCAGGATTTCGGCGGCACCATTACGGTTGTCAAAGAAATTGTCGTCTGTTCCAAAAAGGGCGCGCAACCCAATGCTGGCCAGCGATTGCATTTCCTCGGCGATGCGGAGGCCGCTCTTGCGTCGATAGGTCCGCTGGTTGTATGCGGGGATTGGGCAGTAGCCGCATGCGAACCGACAGCCCTGAGTCAGAGTCAGCGAAGCTATTGGAGCTTTGCGGGCGACGCTGTGCAGCGGCATAGGATGGGGAGCGAGTTCTTTCCTCGAATGTGGAGGCTCAATGTGGCCATAGGCATCCTGCGGCATTGGCAATTGGTCTAGGTCGGTCGACAGGCGCTGAGGCCCAGTGTTCACCAGCCGGCTGCAGTCGTCGCTGGCTTCCAGATACATCAGGCCGGGGACATCAGCCAGATCGCCCAAATCTCGCAACTCTAGAAACGCCTGCCTCAGGTTGCGTCGGTCGCCGAGACGATGAGCGAGCCTGTCGAGCAGATCCAGGAGGATGAAATCCTCTCCCATGCAGGCGGCGTCTGATGAAACTTCGGGCCGGCCATGGACATGAAACAGATCGGCGGGCTGATAAATCGCCTTTGGCCCGCCACAGAGAACCAATGGTCGAAGGTCGGGCGGAATCGTACAAGCGTCGGCGATCAGGTCATACATGGACTGCGAATGAAGCGACATGGCGCTGAATAGCAGCAGGTCTGGGGCCCGCCCTTTCAGGCGGACACGACTGGGCCGCACGTTCGGTGACCACTGCTGAAGAACCATGCGTACTGCGGCGAATCCGGCGTCCAGGAGTGTTCCTGTCACCTGGCGCGCACCACATGGGACCATGCGCACATCGGCGAAAATAAATGGCAACAGCCGCGTGCGGTGATCGAAACAATAGAAAAAAACCGCTGTCAGTTCTCTGTCGCAAAGCTTTGCGCGGAGGTCTTGGCGGAGCTGGCGATGCGCCCCTGCTGAGGTTAGCCGGTCATTCTTCGAACGGGTCGGAAGTTCCATGGCCAATGTGGACTAGGCTGCGTCGGACTTTAGGGCGAATGGTAGCACGTGATAGATAACGAAGCAAACGCGGACGTGCTGCAAGAAAAAGATTCTGTTGCGGAGCCTCCAACATCGCTTAAACTTTCTTCACCGGAGCAGAGAAAGATCTCCAAGGTTAAAACATCAGTATCGCAACTACGCGTAGACGCGGAGGAGGGGCTATGGCAGGCAATCGATGTGTCGTTTACATGGGACCGGGGAAGGTCGAGGTCCAGGAGATTGGTTATCCGGAGCTGACCTTGCCCGAACAGAAGCGCAAGTGCGATCACGGAGTGATCCTGAAGGTCGTGTCCACCAACATCTGCGGCAGCGACCAGCACATGGTTCGAGGACGCACTACCGCGCCAAGAGGACAGACTCTGGGGCATGAGATTACGGGCGAAGTGATCGAAGTCGGCCGCGATGTCGAATACATCAAGAAGGGCGATTTGTGTTCGGTCCCGTTTAACATCGCCTGTGGCCGATGCCGCATGTGCAAAGAAGGGAAAACGGGCATCTGTCTGAATGTCAATCCCGCCCGGCCCGGTGCCGCGTACGGCTATGTTGATATGGGAGGCTGGAAAGGCGGGCAAGCCGAGTACGTCATGGTTCCTTATGCTGATTTCAACCTACTGAAGTTTCCCGACCGCGATCAGGCGATGGAGAAAATCCTCGATTTGACCATGCTGTCAGACATCTTCCCTACAGGCTTTCATGGCGCCTACTCGGCGGGGGTGGGCCCGGGATCGACCGTCTACATCGCGGGCGCCGGACCCGTGGGACTTGCCTGTGCTGCTTCGGCACAGTTGCTCGGGGCAGCCGTGGTCATCGTCGGCGACATGATCCCCGAACGGCTGCAACAAGCGCGAAGCTTCGGATGCGAAACCATTGATTTGCGCCAAGACGCCGAACTTTCCGACCAGATCGCACAAATTGTCGGTGAGCCGGTCGTGGATGCGTCCGTTGACTGTGTTGGTTTTGAAGCGCGTGGGCACGGATCAGGCGCCGGTGAAGCTCCGGCAACGGTGCTCAACGATGTCATGACGGTAGCCTGTGCCGGCGGGGCTGTCGGCATTCCCGGCCTTTACGTTACGGGCGATCCGGGTGGTATTGACGAAAATGCCAAGATCGGCCAGTTGGGCATCCGCATCGGATTGGGCTGGGCCAAGTCGCTCTCTTTCACTACCGGGCAGTGCCCGGTGATGCGTTACAACCGGCGACTGATGATGGCCATCCTGCATGAGAAGGTGCAGATCGCAAAGGCGGTCAACGCCACAGTGATTCGGCTGAAGGACGCGCCTCAGGGCTATCAGGATTTTGATCGGGGCGCGGCCAAAAAGTTCGTCCTTGACCCCCACGGCATGTTGGCGGCGTAAGGTGTGACGCTTTTTTTATCCGAGAATCAGCCATGCAAGCAACGCCATCGCTTCGATTGACGCGGCCGCTGCAGTGGAGAAATATTTACCAAGAAGCAGAACTCTACAAAGCGGCTGTCCGAGTGTATACAAAACCGCTATTCCAGTGGCGCAAGGCGCTTGCCAGGTCGACGGATGGGAAGACGCTTTACGACTTTGCGGAGCGCGGATTGCGCAGTTTGGACTCGATCCACCGCGCGTTGCAGCGAGAAAGCTTCGAGTTTCGACCGGCTGTGGCGCTTCATTATAATTTCAACGGGAAACATCGCACTCTGTATGTCGCGCCTTGGGAAGAGCGCATTGTTGATCTATTGTTGTACCGCCTGCTGAGCGGCAGCCTTCGGGATTGGTTTTCCCCAAATTCTTACGCCTATCGCGACCGCGACTACGGGTTAGATCGCTGTCAGACCCGCATTGCTTCGGTGTTGCGATCGGCGACAACTCCCGTTTATCTGATTAAGCGGGACATTGCTGATTACTTTGGTGCGATCAACCACGACTTGCTGTTGGGCAAGTTGGCCGGGTTGGCGGAGCCGGCGGATTACCTGTTCCGGCTTTTGGAGCAACGCGTGCGTTTTCGATACCAGGAAGGTGGGAACATACAGAAGGCAACGTGCGGCGCACCCTTCGGCACAGCCATTGCCTGTCTGTTTGCCAATGTCTATCTGACAGAGTTAGACCGTCAGCTCGAGAGCCTGCCGCAGATCAACTATTTCCGCTATGCGGATGACATCCTCGTCCTTTCGCCGAATCGTGAAACCGCCGAGCTGGCTGCCAAGCATCTGCAGTTAACGCTGTCACGACTGAAGCTAAGAATAAAAGCCAGCCGGGGCGCGAACCTCCTGATTTCGCGCAATCCGGCAGCCGATATCTGCTTTGCAGCGGCCCGCGATTTTCGGCACTTGGGCCTATTGTTTCGAGCCGGCGGAACCGTTGCACTTTCTAGAGACAAGCTTCGCAAGATCCAAAATCTGTTCCGTTTTGCTTTTCGGCGTGGACGCAGGCGCTGGCAAAAGCATCATGATCCCCATGCAAGGGCGCAGGCGCTGGTGACTATTGCCGTAGAAGCAATCGGAAAAGGCGTGCGTAATGTGGCCATTCTTGATTACTACTTAAAACATGTCGATGAAGAGAAACAATTGCGCATGCTGGATCGGTGGTTGGCGGAGGAGATCCTGAGTGATGTTTTTGGTGGACATAAGAAAGGCCACTTTCGAAAGATCACCTTCCGCCAGCTTCGCGCCCTTGGGCTGCCTTCACTGGTGCATCGGCGTCGCCTGATCCGCAGAGGGCGCATTGACAGCCCGTTTTTCGTCTGGCAAAGGCAAAAAACTACCAGAGCATTCAGGGGGACGGTTGCCAGGCTGCGCCGCCTTACCGGTGGAGCGGCTTTCTCTCCAGTCCCAGAAGCAGCAGCGGGCAAACGCTCGTGAGAGAGGGCTGCTGCCTGTAGATGGGGGTTATGGAATAACCAAGTCCGCTAAAGCGGATGGTTCGTTTTTGCCAACCGTCCCCCTGAATGCTTTCATCTGAACGGAGGATGTTCTATGGGATTTCTGGATTTTCTCTTCGGTACGACGCAGTGCCCTAGCTGCGGCACGAAAGGAGCGCGCAAGTCAGACATACAAGTTCGCTGTCCCAATCCCTCTTGCCCGTATTTTGATCCCACTCTCAGAGGACGAGGGGTTCCGGGAATAGCGGGATCCTGGTCGACCAGGCGCGCCGACTATTCGCCGCAGCGGCCACTTGACATTCGATATCGCAATTTCCGTGGTGAAGAAAAGACTTTCACGGCGGACGCGGATTCTCTTAAGAAAAGGAGAAACCATATTATCGCGCGGGTAAAAC
>DASYPF010000430.1:0-9545 GCA_036006905.1 Acidobacteriota bacterium | reverse complement strand
GGACCAGATCAGATCTATCGATAAGGCCCGACTACGATCCAAGATTGGAACGTTGACTCGAGACGAGCTATTCGATGTTGACTTGGCTCTCCGGATCACGCTCGATTTGCAAAAGCCGTCCTAATCCGGGCAGCACCCAGCGCAGTTCCCTACCTCGGTCCGGATCTCCTTTGGCTGGAACCGGTGTTGCTCGACCATGGCACGATGATGCCCAATGACCCTTTATTCCCGGAGCAGTGGGGATTAAAAGAGATCAACGCCGAAAAAGCGTGGGATCTGTGCAATGGCAACGCGGACAAGGTGATATTGGCGGTTTTAGATTCAGGTATCGCCGTAGAGGCTGGAAAACTGTCCCATCCGGACTTAAATGATGCCGATCGATTTTTCCTCGGCCGCGATTTGATAAACCATGACGACGATCCTTCAGATGATCACGGCCATGGAACCCACGTCACCGGAATCGCGAGCGCGACCAGAAATAATAAGACGGGGATCGCCGGACTCTGGCTTGGGCAGGTACTGGTCATTAAGGTTTTTGATTCGAAGAACAATGGCAGCAGCGAGACGTTCAAAGACGGAATTACTGCGGCCGTGCGCTTTGCCAAGGAGCGGAGCTCACATCTTGTAATCAACTATAGCGGGGGAGGGCCGGACAGCAATCTCAAAAAAACAGCAGTCCAGTATGCGGTGGAGAATGGCGCTCTGCTCGTGGCCGCTGCGGGCAATAACGACGGTGGCGTCATAGACTATCCCGCCGCCTATGCAAGCGAGTATTCTCAGGTAATGGCAGTTGGAGCTGTGGACAGCGAGCGCAAACGTCCGAGCTTTGCCAGCCGCGGACCGCAAATGTCGGTAGTGGCACCGGGAGTCGACATATTGTCAACTTTACCCAACTACTACACGACTGTGAACCAGGCGGAAAAAAAACAGACGAAGTATGACCGGCTGCAGGGCACTTCTCAGGCGGCTCCGCTGGTTTCCGCGCTTGCCGCCTTGATCTGGTCCAAGTGGCCCGATCTTCCGGCTGCTCAAGTGAGAGAGAAGATTACTGCGTCTGCAGATCCAATCACAGGATCTTCAGAAGATTTCGGTCATGGTATGATAAATGCAGAGAAGGCGTTGACATGAGCGAGGCATTAAGTTTTCGTGGAAGACCAGTTCGCGAGTCAAAGCGCAACGGGCGGAAGGTCCGCTACGTGGCGGACCAACTGGTCGTAAAGCTGAAGTCTCGATTTTTGAACGATTCGAAGGCGCAGAGAAAGGTCGTCGAGGTGCTTCCGAGAAAAAGCAATCTAGCTCGCGGGTTTGATGAGACAGGCATGGCCATAATCAATCTCCCAAAATCGGCGGATCTCTTCCAGGTAGCTCGAAAATTGGAGAAGCAGGATGAGGTCCAATTTGCCGAACCTAACTTTGTAGACTCCGGCTCGTAGGGCAGGACGCCACAACATTCTTTCAATTGGAAGCCCCAGTTGAATCAATCATCGCTACGCGACGAGGTGTTTTCCTTTGTCTTGGACTCCCGGCCTTGAAAGGCCGGGCTAAATCAAACGCCGCTATGCGGCGCAGGGCACGCCGCAGGCAAGGCTACACGTTGCCAAACCTCTTCAAGACTGGCCACTCCTCTAACTTCGCAATCCAACTGCCTGCATGCGGCGCGCGGTCTCCCGGTAAGCTTCTTCCACCCACTGGACGATTCTTGAAGGTTCGGGTGAATATTCCAGCTCAATCGAAATCGCGCCGTCCATGTTCAGTTCCTTAATGGCCCGCAGATAGGGGGCGAATTTGACGATTCCTCGACCCGGAGGAAGATCGCCGTGGACCTTGCCGTTGCAGTCACTAATATGCACGTGGATGGCTTTACCTTTGAGTTTTCGAATATCGTCCGGGCTGGTATCAGACAGAACCAAATGACTGATGTCAATATTGGCGCGCACGCGAACGTGGTTACATTGGTCGATAAAACACACCATGGCGGCCACATTGTTGAGCAAACTTTGCCGAAATGGTTCCAGCTCCAGGGCGATGTCGATTTTGTTTTTGTCGCCGTAATCGCCCAGCCGGCGGCAACCTTCCAGAGCCCATGCCCATTGCTGTTCGGCTGCAATAACCTCGCGTTGCCAAATATACTCACCCAGTACGAGCAAAATATTGCGCGCTCTCCAGGTACGCGCCAGGTCGATGAATTTTTTGCAGCGCTCAACATGAAATTCGCGGACTGGTTCGTTAAAATCCATCAGGCCCAGCGCTACCACCGGCAGAGAGACAATCGGCAAGCCGAGCCGTTCAGCGGTTCTGGCAACCCCGGTGATCTCTTTCTTAGAAATGCCGACTGCTTCGGTAAAAATATCGACGCAGTCAAAACCGATCCGGGCGATGTGCTGGAGGCCCGTCACACTGTCAATTCCAACCTGGCGAAAGCAACTGTCAATGATGCCCAGTTTCATAGGAGCGGCCACCTCACACATAGTATCGGTTTACATTCCGGCGCCATCTGAAACGTCGCGGACCCGAAAGGACGCTATCACACTTTTTCATGTTGAAAAATATTGCTCGATCTCCTGGACATTTACGGCCCGGCGCTCATTGCCACTGACATAGGCCGCTTCAACAAGGGCCATGGTTTTCAGATTGTCCTTGCCGCTGATGGAAGGCTCTGTGTCAGAGTCGAGCGCGATCAAAAGCTGTGCCATGGTACCGGCGAAGGCATCAGGAAACCAGCTTTCCTGCCAGCGAGGCTGATGGAAGTGGGAATCGCCCCGGGCGGCGTATCGAATCGTAGACGGCGTCGTGTATGGATTCTGGCACCATCCAATTTCTCCAATCGCCAATCCGTCTAGTCCCTCGATGCGCCATCGAATATAAATATCTGATGGGCACCCTTCACGCGCCGGCCCGGTCCACGTGTCATCGATCGAAACACACCTCAGCTCGCTTTGATACTCCAGTATGTAGGCGCAAATGCCGTCCCGATGCGGAAACTGGATTCTTGGATCCGAACGAATGCTGCAGTAAATTCGCTCGGGGTTGCCGAACCAATATCGAAAAGTATCCAAATGGTGGATGGACATAATGCGCAGCGTCACCCAGCCAAGATCCTGTTGCCAGGGCTGAAAGTGGGGAATGCCCCGCATCTCAATAGTCGCCAGGACGGGCTCACCCAAGATTCCCTGCTCCAGCAGCGCTTTGGCGGCCCGCACGGATGGGTCATACCGCATGTTTTGATTAACGGCCAGTTTGATTCCGGCCTCTTCGCAAGCTTGGACGATTTCAACGGCCTGTCGGTAGTTAATTCCCAGCGGCTTCTGGGCGAGTATTCCACGCACCGTGCCGCGTTGGCAGGCTTGGCGAATCAGATCGGCCTGGTATTGAGGGGGAACCGCAATATCAAGTACTGCAATAGCGGGATCGTCCATCAACTCTGCATAGCTGGCAAAGACGGCGGGTATCGAATGACGTTGAGCCACCTCCCTGGCGCGCTCGGGCCGCCGCGAGGCGATGGCCACCACGTTAAAGCCGGCTTTGCGATAGGCAACCAGTTGGCAGTCATCGACGATGAAGCCGCTGCCGAGGACTCCGATGCGAAAATCCTTGCGGCGCGGCATCGGAGGTTTAATCTTCAGGTCAATGCCGGCCTGAGACATGACTCCGTTCGAAGAACCAATAATCTAAAGTACTGGCCGGAGATGCACTAGTGAAATCTTGAGTTTTTAGAGAGCTACGCGTCATGTTAAACACAGCGCCGAACTTCAACCTACCCGGCTCCAAGTGTATAATGCCTGCCATTCCATGGCGCTCTCTGCCGGTACTCGACTAGGACTTTATGACATTCTCGCGCCGCTTGGATGAGTTAAGATGGCGTCTAGCCGGCTGCAGTTTTTCAAGGTCTAACCCTATGTCAAAGCCCAGCAAGCGAACTTCCAAGCGCAAACAAAAAACTAGACAGGAGGCGATTCAATTCAAAAGAGTCCAGACGATCCTGCCCGATAACGAACGGCGCCTGCGGAGCATCAGCAGCATCTGCGCTCCTGTCGGGATATTCCTCAGCGACGTTGAAGGCAAGTGCCTTTTTGTGAACGACCGCTGGTGCAACATGGCGGGAATCTCGCAGCAAGCGGCCACAAGCCGAGAGTGGTGGTGCGCTCTGTATCCCGCGGATCGCGATCGCGTTTTGAAGGAATGGCGTGACGCGACCAAAGACGAGAGAGAGTTTATCAGGGATTTCCGCTTTAAAAACCCGCAAGGAATTGTGACCTGGGTCCTTTGCAATGCCATCACTCTCCACAATGACGCTGGAGAACTAACCGGTCACCTCGGCACGTTAACGGATATTACGGAGCTTAAAGAGGCGGAAGTGGCGCTGAGAATAACAACAATCGTCGACCAGCACCGTAAAACCACAGAGCGAATGCTGCTCGCGCTTATGAGCGAGATCTATGATCCCCTGACGGCAATTACAGGAAATGTCGTCCTGCTGAAAGACGAAGAACTCTCGTCTCCAATCCGTGCATGCGTTAGAGAAATCGAAGTCTCGGCGCAAAAGATTGATACTCTCTTGCGCAAGTTGATCCGGCTCGACCTGCGGCCTAGCACCGTGGCCAGTGCCAAGCGTCTGAGAAAATCAAAGTTAGCGAAAGCTGCCAGAAAGAAGTGAAGAGCCCCAGGATCGGGAACTAGGGCCGAAGGCGGAAAGCCGAAGGCAGAAAGCGGAAAGCCGCCCCCGCAATGGACCACTGACAACGGACCACATCAACTGATTTTGGTTGCGCGGCGACGGTCGATGGGACGCCGACCCTGAACTTCGCGCAACGAGAAAGGAGAGAAATCATGAATCGCCGAAACTTTTTAAAATCTGCCGGAGCTCTATCCGGACTGGGATTCACATCAGGATCCGCAACTGCTTTCCCTTCGCGGCCACCCTCCGTCTACGCGGAACTCGGCGTCAAGCCCTTTATCAACGCTGCGGGAACCTACACTACCTTGAGCGCCTGCGTCATGCCCAAAGAAGTGCAGGATGCGATGCACGAAGCCGCGAGCACCCACGTTTCCATCCCGGAGCTGCAGAAAGCGTTCAGCGATCGGCTGGCGCCCATGCTCGGATGTGAGGCCGCGCTGGTGACGGCAGGCTGCGCCTCCGCTCTTTCTTTGGCCACTGCCGCCTGCGTCACCGGCAAGGATCCGGAAAAAATTCGGCGCATACCGGATACGAGCGGGATGAAAAACGAGGTGATTTTTCAAAAGAGTCATCGCTTCGGCTACGACCATGCGATTCGCAACGCCGGCGTAAAGATAATCGAAATTGAGACTCCCGAAGAACTGCAGTCGGCAGTCAGCGCGCGTACCGCGATGCTGTTCTTCTTGAATCTCGCGGACCCGAAAGGAAAGATCAAGCGCGCAGAATTTGCGCAGATCGCCAATCGATTACAGATCCCCTGTTTGATTGACGCGGCGGCAGACCTGCCACCAGTCGAAAACCTGCGCGATCTTACCCGAATGGGATACGACCTGGCTGGTTTCAGCGGCGGCAAAGGGCTGCGGGGGCCGCAGTGTTCCGGACTGCTGATCGGCAAGAAGGCGCTTATCGAAGCTGCGTTCCTCAACGGGCCTCCCTATTCGGATACTCTCGGCCGCGGCGCCAAAGTGGGAAAGGAGGAGATCGTCGGCCTCTACCGGGCCCTGCAGCTTTACCTGAAAACCAACCACGCTGCCGAATGGGCCGAGTGGGACCAGCGTGTGGCTTTCATCGACCGGGAGCTTTCCACGATCGCCGGGGTGCGAACCAAGAGATTTGTCCCGGAGATCGCAAACCACGCGCCGCACCTCAGCGTCGAGTGGGATACAAAGCAGATTCCATTGACTCCCAGGCAAATTGTAGAGAACCTGCGAACAAAGGACCCGCGCATCGAGCTTCGGCCCGGAAGCGAAGAATCCAAGACAGGAATCGAAGTTGCCGTCTGGATGCTCCGCCCGGGAGAAGAGAAGATCGTGGCGCGCAGGCTACGCGAAGCTCTGCACACAGTGGTGAACCCGCAACCAAGAATCTAGGAGGCCCGCGGTAAAACCCGAAGGGTTTACAGAGCATAGCCGGCGGAGCGGGCACTGGAGTTTGGACATTTCCGGGCGCCACAGGCGCCATTCATGTCAGAGCCCGGAGCGTAAGCGACGGGTCCCGCCCACGTGACAATCTCCGGGACCCGTCGCTTGGCCCTCAGGACTGAAGCGGCAAGCAACAATGTCACGGCGGTCAATACTGTCTTCTTAAGAATCATAGGCTCATGCTCCAGAATTCAGCTTGTTTCCGTGTACTCCGTGTCTTCCGTGTACTAAATTCGCTTTCCCAACGGGCCGACTCGGGCGGCCACGCGGGTGTACTGTGCCACGACGTCCTTTACACTGGATAGTGCCTCACTAAAGATGAAAATTTGGGACACGGAAAACACCGAAAACACGGAGAAGCTGAATTCTGGAGCAGGAAGGCACTCGAGCAAAACATTAGCCTGGCAACCCTTCCTGGTGTGCCTTCCTGCTCCAGAATTCAGCTTGTTTCCGTGTACTCCGTGTCTTCTGTATACTAAATTCGCTTTTTAGCCAGGCGCCGTCCAGTGTAAAGGATGTCGTGGCACAGTACGACGCGGGACCGCCCCTACGATCGACTTTTTCACGCTTTACTTCAAACGGCGCTCAAAAAAATCGAATGCCGCTTGATAAGCCTGCAGCCAGTGTTCGTGGCGGAGGAAGTCGTGCACCTCGTCGGGGAAGATCAGTTGCTCGAACTGCACCCCGTGCTCGCGCAGCCTGCGCACCAGCTCCACGGTTTGATTGAACGCCACATTCCGGTCATCATCTCCGTGAATCAACAATACTGGAGATTTCCATTTATCCACCGACGCGATGGGAGAGGATTCCCGGCCTAACTTGACCGAGTCCGGGGACCCGGTTGCCCAGGGGGTGCGGCCTACCCGTGCGCTCCAATCATGCACGCCGTGTAAATCGACACCGGCGGCAAACAGATCGGAATTCCGCGCCAAGCCCATCGCGGTGAGATACCCGCCGTAGGATCCGCCCCACAAGCCGATCCGCTTGGGATCGACATCGTCTCTTGAGCGTAAGTATTTCCCCGCGGCGACAATGTCCTGGTACTCCGAAGCTCCGCGCGGTCCTCGATGCTTGGCTTCGCGAAACGCGCGCCCGTAACCGATCCCGCTGCGGTAATTGACAGACAACACCATGTAGCCGTGACTGGCCAGGTACTGATTGAACGCGTACGAGTTGTGGTAGTAGTACATATAATGCCAGCCGAGGAGCATCTGGCGCGGCGGGCCTCCATGCATGAAAACGACGGCAGGCGCCTTGCCGGCGGCGTCTCGAGGCTTGAACAATTGGCTGTGAACCGTTGTCCCGTCAGCGGCCTTGAAGATCACCTGCTCGGGCTCGACCAATTGCGCGGACGGGAAATCCGCAGGAAGCGCCTGAGGCGCCAGAGGCCTCATATTAGATCCATCGGCTGAAGCAAGATAGGCAAGAAATGGATCGCGAGCCGTCGAGCGCAGGAATGCGATTTGCTTTCCTCCGCCGACGATCACCGGATGCATTTCGATGCCGTCACCGCGCGTAATCTGCTGCGGCGAAGCACCCGGCTGCTGCAGGTCGATCTTCCAAAGATGGCGCCGATCGACATCTCCTTCATTGGTCGATACAATTGCGTAGGATCGATCGTGAGACAATGTGGTGTTTTCCACCTCGTAATTGCCTGGAGTCAGCAGTGTTGCTTCTGCTGCTGCTCGTTCGGCAAGTTCGGCGCTTGAGGACGCGTGAAAAAATTCAGAGCGCCGCGCGTAAACAATTTCTGAGCCGCGCGCGTAAGCAAGCGGACCCCGCATCGCGGGACCGGAGAGTCCGCTCCCTAACGGTCGCGGCTCAGATCTTTTCACGCCTACCGACGGCCGCGACTCTGCGGGACGATCGCTGCCGGCCGAATCGGGCACGTTAACCGTGTAGAGATGAAACCAGCCGTCCTGCTCGGAGCTGAACAGCAGTCGATTTCCGGCGACCCACTCCAGGACGTTTCCACCGGGATAGTTGGGAAAGGAATCTGCCTCGCTTTTTCCCGAGGTCCAAACTTCTTTTCCCTGCCCGGTTTTCGCGTCAGCTATCCAGATCGACCACGGCCGCGATATCTCTCTGTCGGGCGAGGGAGTGTTGGAAACATTGAATACGCGAACGAAAGCGATGCGTTTGCCATCGCGAGACCAGCGCGGCTCACTGTCTCGATCGACGCTTGGCTGGACAAATCGCAGCCGGGAACTCTTGAGCTCAAAAAGAGCAATAAAGCTGTGATCCTCGCGATGAGAGACAAACAAAAGCTGGGAGCCATCGGGCGACCAGGAGGGAGAACTCACTTCTCCTCGGATTTCGAACATCTTTGTGGCAGCGCCGCCGACCGGAGCAATCCAGAGGTGATGATCGCGGGAGAAGATCACGCGGTCCCCATGGCGTGAAAAGATCGGTTGCTCGCCCTCGCCAAGCCTGACCGTACCACCCGTGCGGACGTTGGCGACCCAGACCTCCTGCTTCGCTCCCGCGGGATCACTGGTGGGATTAGGAATTTCACCCGCCGTATTTTTGGGACCGCCTCGAACAAAAGCAATCGAATTTCCATCCGGCGAAAAAACTAGTTCTGTGATTTCCTGCCCGTCATCTTTGACATAACGCGTCAATTGGCGGCCTCTAAAATCAGGCGTCTCGGCCACCCAGATGTTGCGTTTTCCTTGCGAGTCGAAAACCCAGGCGATCCGATTTTCCTGCGGCGAGACCGTCAGATCGGAGGGAAAAGGAGAGCTGAGAATTTGTTCGAGGGTGAAAACCGATTGCGGATTGCGGATTGCGGATTGTTTCGATTGCGGATTGCGGATTTCGGATTGCGGATTGTCTCGATTGCGGATTGTGGATTGAACCGATTCCGGATTTTGGATTGCGGATTGCGGATTGACGAGATAAATCCCAAACCCTAGCAGCAAGAGAAACAGTATTCTGCCCCGAATTTGTCTATGAGAAATCATCCAAAGCCTCCTTAATCGAAACAATCCGAAATTCGCAATCCGAAATCCGCAATTGAAACAATCCGCGCCCCAATCCGCAATCCGAAATCCGCAATCCGAAATCCGCAATCGAGACAATCCGCAATCGAAACAATCCGCAATTCCTAAAACCCCCCGCCTCCTCCACCACCGAAACCGCCACCGCTGAACCCGCCGCCACCGCTAAATCCGGATCCGCCGGAACTGCGTGGCGCCGATGCCATCACCGACGCGGTGCGAGCCGACATCCTGTTTAAGTCGCTGACAAAATAGTTTGGTTGAAAAGTCTGATAGCTTCCACCTTGATACCATGTCGGAGGCTGCCGATAGATGTCATTGAAGGCGGCCGCCCATTTCGTCTCTACTCCCAGCGCCATGGCGAAAGGCAAGAACTTCTCGAACATTTCCGGTGTTTTGATCACACGGGCAAAGCGGTCCGACTCGACCCGGCCGAGAAATTCCTCAAAA
>DASYPF010000429.1:0-6332 GCA_036006905.1 Acidobacteriota bacterium | reverse complement strand
ACCAACGCAAGGCTTGTTGGTGTCCGCAGAATTCATCTCAGTCGGATTCGCTACTTTCTGTTTTACCGCGTTCGGCCGGAGCGAATCGAGGTACTGGCATTCTGGCATACAAGCCGAGGGAAAGGGCCTAACCTGTAAAGGCCGCCCAACTCGGCGTTGCAGCCAGCGGCGCGGAAAACGCGCCGCGGCTGAGCGCCAAGGTCGTTCGGCGGCTCATCCGGTGAAACTAAAGATTAAGCCTGTGACAACCGACCACACAGCCCCAGAAGACATAGAGTTAGCTAGGAGCTTCACTGTATCAGACTACCTTTCTGCGGTTGCGATTACAGCGGGAGGAATCATGGCGACGATGCGTGCTGTGCAGGTCTCTCGCCCCGAATGGGCCCTTTGAAATCGTTGAAGGGCAGATACCGGAACCGGTGCTGGATCGGTACGGATCAAGGTGCAGGCGTGCGGCATCTGCCACAGCGATTCGGTCACCAAAGAGGGAGCTTTTCCGGGAATTCAGTACCCGCGGGTTCCGGGTCATGAGGTGGAAGGGGTGATCGATGCGGTTGGCACCGCCGTCGCCGGATGGACGACAAACCAGCGGGTGGGCGTCGGTGGCACGGCGGACACTGCGGGCACTGCGACCCCTGCCTGGCATATGTCGAGGACGTGTTGAGCCTCGTGTAATAGTGCTTGCAATCGCTCGTTAGATTCTCCGCGCGCGCCCTGACGGGCGCGGTTCTGATTTTTTTTCACAATGACGCCGGAGCGTTAGGCACACATGAGCCAAGAGACTCAGCAGTATGACATATCGAAGAAAACGGTGGTCTATCAAATCCCTGCCGGAGATGCCGTGACAATTCGGCGAGACGCGGAATACCGATCGACTTCCTCTCACGCTATAATCGTAAATCGATGTTCCGCGTGATTAGGAAAGGCCGGTTCTTGCTTGCCGCGGTTTGCGCTGCTGTGCTGTTTCCTCCCCATGCGCGTGTCAGCCGAAACGCGGATCCTGCGCCTCACCTGCAAGGCGCTTATGGAGATTTGCCCCTCCGATTTGAGAGTAATCTGGGGCAGGCGGCCGCGCCGGTGAAGTTCTTGTCGCGCGGTCGCCGCTATGTTTTTTCTTTGACCCCCACCGAGGCGGTGTTTGTATTTGCGTCAGAAAGCCGATCTGCTGCGAGCGCAACGCAGACACGCAGCAGCGAGGGTTCGCTCTTCCAAGAACTCAAAACGCGAAGTCCCAAACACGAAAGCGTTTTAAGAATGAAACTGGTGGGGGCGAATGCAGGTGCTCGCATAATCGGGTTGGAAGAGCTTTTGACAAGGAGCAATTACTTTGTCGGAAGCGATCCCGGAAAGTGGCGCAGCAGCGTTCCTAATTTCGCCAAAGTGAAATACGAAGGAGTCTATCCCGGCATCGACTTACTCTTTTACGGGGACAGCCGGCAACTGGAGTACGATTTCATTGTCGCTCCCGGCGCCGACGTTGGCGCCATTCGGCTTTCCTTTTCCGGAGCAGAAAAACTCACAGTCGACACAGACGGTAATTTAGTCGCGCACACCGATGCTGGTCCTCTCATGCTGCGCGCTCCGGTGATTTATCAGCAAGTTGATCAACGAAAGCAACCGATTCGAGGCGGATACGCCTTGTACGGCTCCGAGCAGGTCGGCTTCCAAGTGGCCGGCTATGATTTCAGCAAGCCGCTGGTAGTGGATCCGGTAATCGTTTACTCGACGTTTCTGGGTGGCGCGGATCGCGATGAGCCGAATGGCATTGCCGTAGATGCGTCAAAAAATGTTTATGTTGTAGGAACCACCGTCTCTACCGATTTTCCGGTGTTAAGTCCCATACAACGGACCTCTCCGCCCTACAGCGATGTATTTGTCATGAAGTTAAACGCCGCCGGTTCGGCTATCGTCTATTCGACTTATATAGGTGGGGATCGCGCCGAAGTAGCCGGTGGGATCGCAGTCGATGCTGCTGGGAATGCATACATCAGCGGGAGAACGAGTTCGTCGAATTTCCCAACGGTGAATGCCTTCCAAAACTCATTCGGCGGAAACAGCGATGCTTTCGTTGCCAAGTTAAACGCCGCAGGGTCCGGACTGTTGTATTCAACTTATCTCGGAAGCTCCAACTTTGACTCGGGGGAAGACATTGCCGTCGACAGTCAAGGCAATGCCTGTGTCACCGGTTCGACCGGGGGGCACGTCTTTGTAACGAAGCTCAATTCGTTTGGCTCTGCTGTCGTCTACTCGCTTATGCTTGGAGGAAGTTCGAGGGAAAACGGTTTTGGCATCGCCGTTGACAATTTCGGCAATGCCTATGTTACCGGCCAAACTACGTCAACAGATTTCCCGACGGTGAACGCTGCGCAGGGCAGTTTGCGCGGAGATTGTTCGGTGGGCTGCGCGGATGCATTCGTGGCGAAATTGAACCCGCAGGGAACTCTTTTATACTCAACTTATCTGGGTGGAGAAGGTGAAGATCTCGGCGCCGCCATTACGGTGGACGCCTCGGGGTCGGCTTACGTCACCGGATTTACTAATTCAATTAGGTTTCCCACAACTCGAGACTCGTTACAGAGTTTCTCCGGGGGCGACATCGATGCTTTTGTAGCCAAATTTAGTCCCTCCGGAGCGCTGGTTTATTCCACTTATCTTGGCAGTCTTGGTCGCGACAAAGGGAATGATATTGCCGTCGATGCCGCAGGTGCCATTTACGTCACAGGATTCACCAATTCGATCGATTTCCCGGTATTTGGCGGTCCGCAGCGAAGTCCGGGCGGGGGCCAATTTGATGTATTTGTGGCCAAGCTGAACGCTGCCGGTTCGGCGATCCTCTACTCGACTTATTTGGGCGGCAGCGGCATAGAGCTCAGTCCTCGTATCGCCGTCGATGCTTTCAGCAACGTTTATGTTGCCGGCCTTTCATCATCCAAGGACTTTCCTACGGTGAATCCGTTGCAAGCCACAAATAGGGGCGGAACCGGGGATGTCTTTGTCACTAAGATCTCGGAAACGGAGCAGCCGGCCTGCACTCTAGCTTGTGCGGCGACCGCTCCTCTGAGCGCAAGGCCCGGTGCCGCCGTTTCTTTCAGCGCCAGCGCGACTGCGTCGTTCTGCTCGGGTGCAATAACGTTTGAATGGAACTTCGGCGACGGATCACTCTTGTCCTCCGAGCAGAATCCTTCGCATATCTATGCAGCCTCCGGCGCCTACACGTGGACCATGACCACGCGCACCAGCGGCGCCGGTTCGTGCAGCAAAACGGGTCGCATCGTTATTACTTTTCCCAATCGGCGCCGTCCGTGAAGAATATCGCCGCGAATGAACGCGAATGCTTTGACACTCCGAAGTGAATAATAGGGGAAGCAAATAAGTCAAAAGCATTCGCGTTCATCCGCGTTCATGCGCGGCGATATTCTTCACAGCGACAGCAGAAACGTAATCAGTTGCTGCTTCTGCGCGGGCGGGAGAAGGGTAAAGGCGGCAGTGACAAGAATAGCCTCGCCGCCATGCCGCAGGATGGCGTCAGTAAACGTTAGCGATTCGCCATCATGCATCAGCCTGCCCCGAGTACGCACCCCCCACAGCGGCGCGGTGCGCATCTTATTCCTGGTGGATTGCCCACCGTTCTGCACAATGCCATCCCCTGTCCCCACGTCGTGCAGCAGGAAGTCGCTGAATGGGTGAATAATCTTGTTGCCCAACGCCGGCGGCACGACGAACATCCCGCCGTTGATTGCCGTTCCTGCCGGAGCCGTCGTGATGCTGCGCACGTGGCAGGTATTGCAGCCAATCAGGTCGAAAAGGGCGGAACCAATCTGAGCGTCTGTAGTAGCTGCGATTGCCGCATCCCGCGGCGGCGCCTTCGTGGCCCTCATGAACTCGGCAAAGTCGTCAATATCGTTTTTCACGTCCTCCGGATCCGGGACGGTGTCGAAGGCTGCAACCGACCGGCCCAGCGACGTATTCTCGTTTGGAGATAACCGGTTGGTGATGCCCATTTCGTTGAGGTAGGCGTCGCCCGAGAACGAGAGAAGGCTCGCGTGTTGATTCTTCCAACCAAAGCGCCCTACCCGAAAATTGCCGGGGGCCTCAACCACGGGCACGAAGAGGACTTGCCCTCGCATGCCAAGGGGCTGTTGGTTCGAGATTGCTAGGAGCGTGTTGTCGTCGATCGCTTCAACGAAACCGTCGCCAAGGGTGTTAAGCGCAGTGCGGAAGGTACGCACATGTTCGCTCGCAGACACACGTTCCTGAATGGACGCGTCGATCGCCCGATCATTAATAAGCGAGCCGCCCGGGGCCTCCACGAAACTTCCTGTCAGGCTGTCGATGTGTCCCGCCCTAAGTTCGGTGACCTGGCTGATACCGCCCGTGACAGGGTTTTGATGGCACTCGGCGCAGGACTGTGCGTTGTAAACAGGTCCAAGACCGCTCTCTATGGTTTGAACGTCTTCAAACTCTGCTCTGGCACGCTTGAATTCCGACTTGGTTACCAGGCCGTTGGTCAGGTTGTCAAAACCGGTGGGGGCTTCTGTTGGGGCGGGCGTTTGGTTTTTAGCGGCCTCTGTGAAGACAATCAGGGGCAGGAAAACTCCGCTGAAGAGAATTAAAGCAAGAGCCTGTAATTTGCGCGTGCTGCGCATAATTCTACCTCCTCGACATAGATCGGGCCCCCTTATTCCAGCTTTTTTTGATTGGGAAGGTTTTACGTATGTACCTTACCATTTTACAAGCACGGATTTCAATGGGACAGTTGTGACCGCAACTTCGGCCGAATCACCAGCAGGTTGCTGAAAAAGTCACCGCGAAGGCGCGAAGAACGCGAAGCGAATCAAATGAAGAGTTTGGAGTAGAAGCGGTTTTTTAGACGTGATCTTGGGCGGTTGCTATTCTTTCAGATACTTACAACGACCTCCTCGTAAGCGTGCCGTCTTGAAATAGCTCCGCAATACTCAAATACGTTCAATGCTTGCTCGTAAAGTTGGCGACTGATCTTAATACCATCCCGCCAGCAGCCCAGCATCTGATAACGGGAGATGCTGGCCGTTAACGCCTCATGACTGATTCCGGGGAAGTAGGAAGCTTCGGCGCGGGCAACGTCTTCTGCAAGCGCATCGACGACCCATTGTTTCGCCTTCAGATATGCCCCGACGAAAAATTTAGCCGCTTCGGTTTGCAAAAAAGCCCGGGAGGCCATCAAGCTGCTGAAAGCAACCGGTGGCATCGCATCGCCCACAGCGGCTACGATGCTTCCCAGACCGTCACGCTCAAACTGTTGCGGCGCCGGCCCCTGCTGGTGTATGTAGTCTCCGCGCCCCTGTCGAAAAGCAAGGCCGGCCTCTTCGGGACTGTGCCCATCGATCAATTCGATCTTGTTCCAATCGAGTCTCTGGCAGTGGGCTGCGTACCGCAACATTGCCAACGGCTGAGGAGGCGGCTCGCCCTGCTTGGGGATGGAGTCCACGAGCAACTTCCGTCCTTCTAAATGCCTCCAATGAAATGGGGCTTCAGGTTTGCGTCCCACAAGAAAAAATCCATCGCGCTGGTTTATCAAAGCAAAGTGAACGGGCAGATCACGCATGCCCTTTTCCATCGCTCCCCAGTTGGTAGAGACCGCTGACTGCATGATATCAATCTCGCCCCTGCGGATCAGATCGTGAGATCTCGCGCCTGGTGGAAGCACGGCGTAGGTGGCAGCGAGGTTCCCGTCGGCCCAGAAGCCGGCCGCCAGAGTCGCAATCAGAGGGCTGTAAAAAGTGGAATGTCGTGCAACCATAATGCGAATCGGAACGCCAGCCATAGTGTTAGGCCCACAGCTCAGAACGTGAAAAAAAATTCACCGCGAAGGCGCGAAGGCCGCGAAACTAATCGGTGTGCCTCGCCCCTGAAACCCGGCTAATCAATTAACAAGAGTGTGCCTTCAATAAAACTCGGATACTAAAATCAAAACTCTTCGCGCTCTTCGTGCCTTCGCGGTGAATTTCTTCGCAGGTTCCCACTGTAACAGAAGAATTCGTACCCATTAACCCGGATTATTTACAAATTTCTTGCCACGGAGGATGGCTAAGCGACTGTCGTCTCGTAGGGATTGTTCCGTAGAGAAAGACTGAACCACGGGGAACACTGGGGACACGGGGAGATAAGGTTCTTCTATCAGCAACATCATAGAACATGAAGCGGTCGCTTCTGGTCCCCGTGTCCCCAGTGTTCCCCGTGGTTTAATTTTTTGTGAATAATCCGGGCTAACCGGTATCAATTCTTCTGTTACAGCGTACAGTATGCTCTCGGTTTGGGTAGCGTCGGCTGCTGTAGCAAAAGATTTTTCTGTG
>DASYPF010000428.1:0-2884 GCA_036006905.1 Acidobacteriota bacterium | reverse complement strand
CACAGAAAATGTTGATTCATCGTTATTACGCCGGGAGACGCCGGGAGAAGGAATTGAAATGGCGCGTCTATGATGTGAATGTTATGAATGATGCGACCGTTCCGTCAAGAAAACCGTTCGTAGAATGGCTTATAAGACGGCCTTCTGCACGATAAAAGCGGCAGCAAAACTAGTCACAACAGCAACTCCGATGACCATCCCTTCCATGATATCTTCTCTGTTGGAATAAATAGCAATTCGTTGACCGAGGGAAAAAGCCCGATGTTCATTTCGGCACTTACCGCGAAGCGGTGCACGCCCGCGCAAGCTCTTATCGACGTTAAGCCGACATACAGGACTTTGGACCACAAATGGCCCCATGAACTAATTCTTTGCGGTGGACCCCAAGGCTGAGACAACCAGTTAAGCCACTGTTCGCCGTCTGCTGAGATTTCATTGTACGGCGGGTTCCTTGGATTCCAGAATTGGGTCCATGTTCGACCGTGGACTCAATCTGACCTTGCGGGCCGTGCGCCGCCAGATCGCGGCCATGCCTCACGACCTCTACCTGATCCGCTTGATTCACAACCAGACCAAAAGAGCTTTCCCGGGCGAGCGGTTGTGGACCGCTGCCCAACTCACGCATCCGTCTACGCTGCGCTTCTTGCGCGCGCGCAATCGCGAAGGCTGTGATGTTTACCTTCAGCCCTACGCCGAGAATCGTAGCGCCGGCTATATCCTGGTGGACTTGGATCACACGCGCCCAGAAATTCTCGCGACCATGCGGGCCGATGGCCTCGCGCCTTGTGTTGTGCTCCAGTCCAGCCCTGGCAATCTTCAGGTGTGGATGCACATCAGCGCCACACCTCTGGAACCGGCCGTGGCCAGTTCGATCGGCAAACAACTGGCCCGACATTACGGCGGCGATTTGGCCAGCACCGACTGGCGTCATCTGGGCCGCTTGGCCGGCTTCACCAATCAAAAACCGCAGCGGCGCAACGGGCATGGTTACGCGCCTTGGGTTAAAGTCCTGTACGCTCATGCCGGCTTGGTGGCTCAAGGCGCCGTGTTGCTCCAGGCGGCCCCATGCGCTTTGCCTGGCCCATCGAAGCCGACATGGGCGCCCGGCGCCTGCCAGCCGATCGCCTACTCCGACGCTCTCGCCCATCCGGCAGCCACCGGCATCTATGCCGATTGGTTGCACCGACTGCGGATTCTCGAACGCTTCCCACAACCGGACTGGAGCATTGCTGATAAATGGATCGCCAAGGCACTGCTGCAGCAAGGAACCTCTGCTCCACAAGTCGCCGCCATTCTGCGCGCGGGTAGTCCCGGTTTTCCGCGCCGGCACTCTCACCCTGAGGACTATCTCCGCCGCACACTCACCCGCGCCGTGATGGAACTCGAAGCCGCTTCTTTTCCCCGGCGCAGTCCCGGCCTTGGGCAGTTGTGATTGCTTCCTCCCTGCGCCCCTGTGTGGAATCTTCATGCGGATATCCTCGTTGCCGGTCCCGGCGCCAACTTGCTCTCGAACTGTACCGGCGAACGATAGTCCAGTGCGGAGTGCAGCCGCTTCTCGTTGTATACCTTCTCCAAAAACTGCCCGATGGCGTCGCGGGCGTGGGCTAAATTCCGATATTCAGTTCGGTAGACCTCTTCGTATTGCAGAGTCTTCATGAACGACTCACACGCGGCATTGTCCCAAGGACTCGCCTTGCGGCTCATGCTGATGTCGATGCCATTCTCTTTCAGTAGGTCCGTGTAATCGCCGCTGGCATACTGCACTCCGCGGTCGGAATGATGCACCAATCCTGGATGCACCGCTCTCTGTTTGAGCGCCAGGCGCAGCGCCGTCAACGTCAACGAATCGTCCAGCCCGTTGTCTAGATGCCATCCGATCACACGCCGCGAGTACGCATCCAAGATCACCGCCAGGTAAACGAACTCCTCCTCCAGCCGGATGTACGTAATATCCGCCACCCATAACTGATCCACGCCCGTGAGGATCATCGATCCCGCCAGGTTCGGGTAGGTCTTCAGCCCGTGCGCCGAGTCGGTCGTCACCACGAACTTCCGCTTTGCCACGCACAGCAGATTGTCTTCTCGCATCAGCCGTTGCACCCGCTTGCGATTCACCTCCCAGCCGCGGTCCTTCAGTTCCCGCTTGATGCGCCGGCTCCCATAGCTTGGCCACTCCAGCGCCATCTTCTGGATCTCGTCGCGCAGGTCCATGTCCGCCGGCGCGGGCTTCTCCGGATCGAGAAACCGGTAATACCCCGCGCGGCTGAATCCCACCACTTCACACATGCGGACCACGCTCAACCGTGTTTCGGTCTTCACTTCTTTCTCCACCTGCTCGTAGAAGGCGCGCCGTTGTTCAGTGCCCGCAGCAGGCGCTGCTCCTCGACATGCTGCAAGGCTCGCTTTAAAAAATCGATCTCCATGGCCTGCTGGCCGACTTTTCGTTCCAGTTCGGCTACCCGGCTTTCCTCCGCGCGCTTCTTGCCCACGCCGCTGAACGCGCGCTCGCCGTGCTCCTGCAACTCGCGTCGCCAACGGTGCAGTTCACTAGGATTCACCTCTAAGGCACGCGCGACCTCGGCGATGCTCTGTCCGCTCTCCAGCCGACGCACCGCCGTTTGCTTAAATTCCTTTGTGAATTTTCTGCGGGACTTCATGTTGCCAGCCTCCCCTTTCGATGATTTTCAGGGGTTAACTGGCTGTCTCAAAAATGGGGTCCACTCCAAAGATCGACGACTATCTCGCTTTCGGCGTCCCATATGTCTGGGTGATCGAGCCCGAGGCACGCAAAGCCGATGTGTACACGCCCAGCGGCTTCGACGCGGCCAAAGACCTCATCCTACGGACGGAAAATCCCGCCATCGAAGTTCCCCTGCCCGAGCTT
>DASYPF010000427.1:0-2698 GCA_036006905.1 Acidobacteriota bacterium | reverse complement strand
TTCGACTCTGGATTCTTTGGCCTGAAAATCCCGGCGCCTCCAATCACATCAGAGCCGACGTCCTGGCCCAGAGCGCACACACCGGCGAAGGCCAGCACTGCGGACAAAATGAAAACCGCGAAAACTGCACGAAAAATCGAGGACGCTCTCATCGATTCTCTCCTGTTAAGAATGTGATTCTAGCCCGACCAACTCGGCTGCCCCGGCTGAGTCCGGTTGGAATCACCGGTACGATGACTTGGTTAGCAAAATTTTCCCGAGATTAATAAACCGTGGCGGATTGTAGCGCAGTTTACGAAAGATGAGCTAACACGCCGGTGAACTTACTGGGCCGAACGCACCAGGCGAAAGCCGTAGTTGGGTTTTCTAAAGTCGGGTGCAAACCAATCTCGGTAGGTGGCGGAAATCGGGATCTGCCGGTCATCCGGATCACTGGCGTATGATCCGCCTCTAGCCACCACCCAATCTCTGTTCGCAGCTGGAATCTGAGCGGTACCCGTATAAAGAGACGCCTTGGAAGAAGTCCACTCCCAAACGTTGCCGATGAGGTCGACTACTCCCCAGCGGTTCTTTCCCTCAGGATAAGAGCCTACCGGCTGCGTCGCTGCCTCTTTGACCACCGCACGGTTGGGCGCCCAGGTGTTACCCCACGGGAAGGATTTGAACTCGCCGCCGCTGCGCGCCGCATACTCCCACTCCTCTTCCGTTGGCAAACGGTAAGTAACTCCGTCTCGTTTCGAACGCCAGGCGGCAAAGGCTTCAGCATCCTTTGCTGAAACGTTGACAACTGGCCAGCGCTCCTGCCCGGCAAGAGGTCTTCCCCTGACCCAGTGGCTGGGCGCGGCATAATTCATATCGCGAACGAAATCAGCATACTCTGCATTGGTAACCTCGGTGCGATCCATCAGAAACTTTTGCACGGTGACGGCATGTTGCGGCTGTTCCTGTGGTGGTCCATCGTTACGACCCATTTGAAACGTTCCACCCGGGATCTCAATGAGGTCTGCTTTGTTCTCGTCTGTTACGGGACTCGCAGCGGGTGTGGGACTTGCGCCCGGCCCTGGTCCGACAATTTGAGTCGACCGGGAGCGCAACCATAGGTAGGTCCCGATTCCGCCGCCAACCAATATGATGAGTACAACGGCCACTCCGATCATCAACAACAAATTACTTTTCGGCTTAGGTATCGGCGCGATGTGAGGTCGACTGTCATAGAGCGTGGCATCGACCGCCCCGCCAGGAAAACTGTTGTTTCCAACCGCATCCGTTCTGACGCCCTGATGTATTTGCGCGCTGCTCCCGTGATCGACGACAGTCGTGGTAGCTGGGGGCGCCGGCGGCATGCTGGTGGCCAGACGCGCCAAACGTTCTTCAAGTTCTTTCGCCTGACGCTCCACTCGCTCCATCTGCTCGCGCTGTTGGCGCTCGCGCGTTTCGCGCTCTTCCCTTTCCTTAAGGGCCCGCTCCTCTTGCTCTTTGCGCTTGAGCTCTTTCTCTTCCTCGGCTTTGCGGCGCTCTTCCGCCTCGCGCATCAATTCTTCCTGCGCAATTCTCTCCTTTTCCTTTTGCTCCTGCTCATGAGCTGCGCGCGAAGCCGCAAGCTTTGCCTGCTCCTCCGCACTCAACTGCGAGGAGCTGACTGTGCCCGCCATCGAATCGAATGAAGCTCCGAAGTTTTGCGAAGTTTCGCCCGTACTGGAAGCTGGTGAATATAGGGTCTCGTCCGGAACGGGAGCGGTCTGCTTCGCGGGCCTCGCAGTCAAACCGCCGTCAGCCACCGCTTGTTTGAGTTCCCTGATAAATGCCTCGACCGAAGGCGTGCGAGCCGCGATCTCTTTTTCCAGGGCATGCCGGACCACAGCTTCAAGCTGCGGCGACACCTCGACGCCGGCGGACTTGAACGAAGGCGGCGGCAGCGTTAGATGCTTCTTCATGATGGCGGGAATGGAGGAACCCTTGAACGGCACATCTCCCGTAAGCATCTGATAAAGAATTATTCCCAGGCTGTAAACATCGGCGCGAGCATCAGGCTCATCGTCGGACCACTGTTCCGGCGCCATATAAAAAGGAGAGCCCATCAAGCCGCTGGTCTTTGCCTGAATAAAAGATCCTAAGAGTTCGCCCGACTTGATCTTCGCCAAACCGAAATCCAGAATCTTCAAACCTTCGGAGATCGGCTGGCCCTGCTGCGTCATGATGTTTAAGGGCTTCAGGTCGCGGTGTACGATGTTCTGTTTGTGTGCTGCTCCGACTCCGGCCCCGATAGCGCAGGCGAATTCCAAAGCGCGTTCCGGCGCCATCACTTTTTCTTCTGCCAGAATGTCCTGAAGTGACTTTCCGCTGACAAACTCCATTACCAGGAAAGGCATGGTGCCGCGGACTACGCCAAAGTCGGTAACGGCAATAATGTTCTGGTGACGGATGGCCGCGGCCGCAAGCGCTTCCTGGCGAAACCGCGTGACGAGCATGGGATCGTTGCCGACGAGATCCGGCAAGATGACTTTTATGGCGTGAGACGTCTTGAGAAAAATGTGGCGGGCTTGAAAAACAACACCCATTCCACCCTGCCCTAGTCGTCGTTCTAATTGGTAGCGCGCATCAAGGACAGGTTCGCCCAGCAGCGATGGTGTGGTGGCATCGCCGTCTTGCGGACAGTGGATAACTTCATCAGAGAAACAGCGCCTACAGGCTGGACATT
>DASYPF010000426.1:0-26482 GCA_036006905.1 Acidobacteriota bacterium | reverse complement strand
GACAGAAATTTTTTCGCAAATTTGCCACCAGCCCGGGACGAGCATTAGAACTACAATTCTGTCGCCCGCCCCAAAAAACGGGCCGGGCTAATGGCGTGGAAAATGATCGCTGGCCCCAGGGCTGCGCAAGCTCCGCCCTGGGCTTTATTCTTGCGCCCAGCCAAAAAGCGGCCGGGCTGGTCCGCTTTCGAGGACTGAGAAAATGTCCAAACTCCACAGACCGCGGAGCGGTCAAAGAGAATAGGTGTGCCGAGCATGTATGACAGCTTGGAAGTGAAAGTCTTCCACCAACCTGATGGAGGTGAAGGGTAGCGGAGCGCCAGGGCGTTGCCCACCGCGAGGTGGGGTCCGAAAGAAGCGCCGAGCAAAAGCACGAGCCGATGGATCCCCCCATGTTTGTCCGGACTCCGGAGGGGTCCAATAATCAGCTTCAATCATAAACATGCTTGAATGGCATTTCGCAGGTTTGGATCCGTTAGGAATCCCGCTTGAAACGTCATTTTGCGAAAAAATATGAAACCGCTGCCGGGGTTTTCAACTTTTGGGGATACTTTAATCCGGGGCGGCGCGCAAAAAACGCGCTCTGCCCCAGGCTATTCTATTTGACCGCTCCGCGGTCCAGACGCCTGCGCCAGAATTTGACCGAATTGTGAACTTTGTGCCCACCAAGGAATCCTAGCAATTTATATTGGGCCAGTTGATCGAATTTGCAAAACTGTAGACTGGTGATAGCCAGCAAATACGCCGAAATTCGGTGTTGTCATGTCAAAATTAGCCGTTATTCAGGAACTGAGAACTGGGGGCTGAGAACTGATAACTGATAACTGATAACTGATAGCTGATAGCTGATAGCTGATAGCTGAGGACTGAGGACTGAGGACTGAGGACTGAGGACTGAGGACTGAGAACTGAGAACTGAGAACTGAGAACTGAGAACTGAGAACTGAGAACTGAGAACTGATAGCTGATAGCTGATAGCTGATAGCTGATAGCTGATAGCTGAGAACTAAGAACTGCCTGAAAGAAAGCCCCGATCCGCGTTCATTCGCGGAGGGGGACCGCAAACGAACGCGAATCGGGATCAATCCGCGTTCGTTCACGGAGGGGGACCGCAAACGAAACGCGAATCGAGTAGCAACTCAAGTCTGAATACCCTGTCGATCCCGCGCCAGTTTCACCCTGCGCGCATAATAAGCCACACCCAGAATCGGGATGAGGGCAACCACAATTGACAAAGTCACCGGCTGGACCAGGATAAAGACTGTGGCGGCCGTAAGTGCGTGGGCTGAATCTGCCGGCAATGCCCAGAGGAAGTTTTGGCTCCAGAGTTCTGAGAACTGCTGGTGCGTGACCAGCGCGATGGCGAAAGCTACGAAGCCGGAGTTGAGCAGAAAGTAGAGGAGGCCGCACAGAACCATTTCCACTGCCAGCACCATCAAACTGCTCGGTCGCAATGACTCGAGTTGCATCGGGGCCCGCAGCGACAAGAATATTTTGCCCACCACGAAGGCAACGGTTGCCAACTGCGCCATGTTGAACAACTGTTTGTACAGTCTCTTGACTCTCACTCGAAGACTGCTGGTCAACCCCTCGAGTACGGCCAGGGTGACAGCCATTACCGGCCCCAGGAAAAGAATCGCAACGAAGATGAACACATCACTGACGGTAATCGTCAGCGATTGCTTTTTCACTTTGAGCAGCGGAATCTTGACTGGAAAACAACTGCCCAGCACTGTGAACGCTGCCAGGTACAGCCACCGGAAATCCGCCTGTGCCATGGAGCGGTACAAGCAGTAGAAGAAGATCGATAAGCCGGCCAAGATTACTGTGGTTATGTAAAGCTTGGCTTGCACCGGAAAATTGTCCTCGAAGAAGGACCCACCGTTGCTGTTTTTGGCTGCTCTTACGTTTTGATCCATTTCCCTAAGCCCGAATTTTTAAGGTTAAGGCGCACTGTACGAATGAATTGCTCTGAGTTCGTCAATTATTTCGGATCGCCAAGCAAGATGGCATCCGACCAGATAATGCTGTTCAAGTCCCCTTCCAAGTCAGCGTCCGACCAGATCACGGTATCCGCGAAAAGGATAGTATCGGACCAGATAATGGCGTCAAGGTCCGTCGTAACCGTGTCGGACCAGATGATGGAGCCAAGGTCCGGAGGCGCATCGGGGTCCGGAGGCGCATTGGGGTCAGGGGTATCAGACCAGATAATGCTGTCGGACCAAATAACCCCGTCTGACCAGACAATGCTCGTGGTAGACAAGAATCCATCCGACCAGATGACCGAATTACCTTGAACGATAGCATTGAGCCACGGAATCCCGCTGCCCCAAAAGCGGGCCACTGCCGGATTGACCAGTTTGCTGTAAGCGATCTTGTTGCTGAGCGCTACGGCGCCGCCTGCCCACACATCTTCGCCGTCAAGAGACCACTTCGGTGACATTTGACCCAGCCTCTTTCCGGGCATATCGGTGACTCGGGCCATTTGGACTGCGGTCAGTGCGTTCAGCAGGCCGTTGCCCTGTTCCAGAATGTGCGGCTGGTCCAGCTTGGTCGCCGTCAGGCAGAGAAGCATCTTCACCATTCTGGGAGTGAGCGAAGGATTGGCCTGCAGCATGAGCGCTATCGTACCAGTCACGTAGGGAGTGGACATGCTCGAGCCGCTCAGGGTGATGTAGTTGCTGTCGACGATATTCGTCGGGACCTCAGTGGAAATCAAAGAACCCGGGGAGAGAAGCGACGTAATCTTGTTGCCGGGGGCCGAAATATCCGGCTTGAAGAGCTTATCCAGATAAGTGAAGCCACGCGAACCGTAACTCGTGGCAATATCGTCGGAGTGGCTGACTGTGCCCCGCGTGTTTATCGGGTAAACGGTAATCACGTTCGGATCAGTACCGGGGCTATCAATTGCTCCCCAAATCTTGGAATAGGTGGCATTCTTTCCCATATTCCCAGAAGCAGCGACGGTCACGATTCCGGCGGCGACCAACTGTTCGACCGCCTGGCAACTCGGGTCGGTTGTGTAAGACTCGACGGGGATATGTCCCAACGAAAGATTCGCCGCGCGAATGTTGTAAGTGTTCTTGTTCTGAATCACCCAGGCGATGGCATTGATCAAATCACTGGTGCGTCCGCTTCCATTGTCGCCAATGACTTTCACGTCAACAAAGTTCACTTTCGGCGCAACACCGGCGTAGGTTCCACCCGACAAGCTGCCGTTGCCGCCGATGATGCCGGCCACATGGGTGCCATGACCGTAGCGATCCGTGTTGTATGGTACCTGGACTGCCTGGCCTGAAGTGAAGTCGACGGCGGCGATTACTCTGCCGGTCAAGTCGGGATGCTGGGCGTAAATTCCCGAGTCCAAGACGGCAACTGTCATGCCTCTGCCATCGTAACCGGAATTATTGGCCTGATCCGCTCCGATGGTCGCCAGAGATATGTTTCTTGCGGCGGTGACGGCGGTGGCTGTGGAAATACTCTGATGGCCGCGAACCACCGGGTCAAAGGTGATGTACTCGATATTGGGGTTATTTAACAATCCCTTAATCTCAGAGCCCTTGTGCCAATGCGCGTAGGCATTGACCAGTTTCACGTCTTTCGCCTTGGGGGGCTTCTGCTTGTCTTTGTCGGAAGTTCCCTTTTTGAACTTCACAATGACGGCGATGGGGTTGTCTTTCCCTTTATTTCCCTGGTCAACCAGGAGCTTCTTGAGAACCGGCGAAAGCTTGCCGGAAAACTGATTCAGAGGGTCCTGGGATGATTGACCCATGATGGGCAAGAGGAAGAGGAAAAGGATCGCGCATGCAATCCAATTTTCCTTTCTTCTTAGAACTTTAAGTGGTCTCATATTAACTCTCATTTCCCCTACAACATTCGCCTTTCTGCTAGTGATTCTTAGTATGTTCATTAAAATTTCTACAACCATTTGCGCCAAAAATAAGCACGACCTGTGCCACAGCGGGGAGGAGGGTCTAAAGCGGACCTGATCGGCTGAGCCTGGATGAGCCTATCTTTAGAATTATCTTTCGGTTGGACTTAAAAGGCGAACGCCAATGAAGCACGATCCTGGTTACTTTGTTCTCGCACAGAAGCCGTCAAGAAAAACTCGAAAGTCGTGGAATTTTGACGGTCGGCCACAAAGACTTGACGGGTTTTTATGCAAAAAACCCGTTTCACCGCGAAGGCGCGAAGAGCGTGAAGAGTTTTGATTTTAGTATCCACGAGTTTTGTTCGAAGCACAATTGTGTCAATTGTTTAGCGCGGCTTGAGGGCGAGGCACGCCTATTGGCTTCACGGTCTTCGCGCCTTCGCGGTAATTTTTCCTCACGTTCTGACGCTGCGCGCTCTGACACGGTTCAACCTGGTGCGAAAGGGGGGAGTCGAACCCCCACGGGTTGCCCCACTGGATCCTAAGTCCAGCGCGTCTGCCAATTCCGCCACTTTCGCAATTTAGGAAAGAAAGGACTTAGTCCTTCTTCAAAGGAGTGATTTTAGCACTAGAATTGGCGATTTTGCCCGTAACTTTGCCCGTCGAGCAATTGGCAGCTTCATCCAAGCGTCGAGCAGCATCCACCAGGTCGCCTTCTGACACGATGTTGTAACGCTCGAACACGGCGCGAGTTTTGTAGCCGGTCATTGTCATCGCCACTCGACCCCCGTTTGGCTGATAATCTGCCGATTCTTGTTTCTCAAAGCATAAGATTATGATTTGTAATATAGTTTGGAGACGAGACGCACGGCCGTTTGCAGGCGAATTGAGGAGAATCGGGAAATTAGAACAGACGGCTTTTGTGCACTTACAGGTGATGAGGATGAAATACAGCACGATCAGTGACATCGTTCTGGAGAGAATACGGGAAGACATCCTCTCGGGCAGACTGAAACCAGGGGAAAAGATCAATCAGAATCGACTGACCAAAGAACTCGGTGTAAGTATTATTCCACTCCGGGAAGCATTTAAGCGACTGCAAGCCGAAGGTTACATTAACATTATCCCTCACCGTGGAGCCTATGTAGGAGAGTTATCCCACGATGAAATCGAGGATATCTACTTGGTCCGCGCGGAATTGGAAGAACTGGCTGCGGCTTTGGCGGCTGAAAATTTGACTGAGGATGATATCAAAACTTTGCGTGCACTCTTCCGATCGATGAAGAAAGCAACCAAAGAACACAGGCGCCAGGAGCTTTTAGCTTTGAATCGAAAGTTTCACTTTACGATCTATCGAGCTTGTCGGAGGAAACATCTTCTGGAAATCCTCGAGGACCTTTGGGATCGGAGCAGCCGCTACCGCAATCTGCAGACTTTTCTTCCTCGTCGCGCGGAGGAGGAACTGAAAGAGCACAAACAGATATTGGAGGCCTGCCAAAATGGTGTCAGAAAGAGCCTTATGACGACGATCCGCGTTAACGTCGAGCAAAGTCGCCGGTCTTTAACTTCCCCTAAGCAGATTCGATAACCTGCAACTCCATGGGACCTGTTCAGAGCACAAACGTAGCAACACTAAGCCAAGTATACGAAGTATTTCACCATGCGACTTCCCGCGAGCATCGGATTCGGATGTCATGCAGATCCACTTCAATCACAAACTTCTTGTATCCGTCCCCAGGGAGAAACACGCTCCAGCCAATGCGGCAGTTCTGCCTCCATCCGGGCCAAGTAGATTTTAAACACCTCGTCGGTGCTTCCCTGATACGGAGGAAGGAGCCGGAGGGGAAAATCGCGGTGATGAAGTTTACAAATAAGTTTGTCAAATGTCCCGTCCATGTGGCTGTTGTTCACAGGTAACTCTCTCAATATCTTCGAATGGTGGGCCAGATCAGCGTAGTGTTTTCTTAGCCGATCATAGTTGGCCCGCGTCCTTCCGAGGTCAAAAAGTTCGCTGGCAAGGGGGCGATTTGAGGATGCCATTGCAATCAAAAAGCCACAGGTAAGACCCATCAGACTAGCTTCAACATATCCAATATCCGTAAAGAAGTGACAGAGCTGTGGGACGCTTTCGAGTGCCAGTTTCATCGTAGGTTGGTCCAAACGCCCGGCCCACTTCACGGCGACAAGATTGGTGTGTCGGTCAGCTAAAATGCGCAACTCCTGGGCAGAAAGAAAACGGAGACCTCTAGCAACATTGTAAAACAGGAATGAGCACTGCGGATAAAGCCCGCACGTGCCTTCAAAAAAAAGATCTACTTCACGATCGTTCAGTCTACCCCAGGAAGGGAAGGATAACTGAAAGCTATCGACGCTCATCGAACGTCCCAGCTCGATTCTCTCCCGTACTTGAGGAAGAGAGAGGGCGATGATACCCAGTTGCCGCCATTTCGTCTTCCCTTCAGTTTCCTCTACAAAAATTCGGGAGATCCTTTCGAATTGGCGCAGTGTGACGGCATACCCTTCACCGGCTGTGCCGAAAAGGTAGAGATTGTTGTGAGCCCGAGCGATTTGCCCCCTGATCACTTGACGAAAAATCTCCTCGTGTAAATCAAAGGACTCCGTCCACGGGACGCAACAACTGGCCAGAATGCACGGTGAAATTCTCGGATGCACCTTCTTTAGTCCTTTTTCTCAAATCTGCGCTGTTGATATTCGGGCTCGAACGAGTGGATTTTCAGGGTTGATTTTTATAAGTTATAAATTCTGATATCATATCTCACGCACCGAAAAGGACGTCAAGGAGAAAGCTGATGGTTGGGTGTAGATTCGGGCGTTACCGGCTCAGTGAAAAGGGGAGGAGATACCGGCTAAAAAAATGAAGACTTATCTTCGCACCGAACTCATTGGTAGTTACGCTCTCCCCAGTTGGCTTTGGATTGTGCTGGAGCGCATCGAGCAGAACGGTGATCTCGGGGAGGTCGATGTTCGCGAGACGCTGGATGACGCCGTCAACATCGCAGTTCTGGACCAGGAACGGGCGGGCGTGGATGTGATCACTGACGGGGAGATGCGCCGGCGCGATTTCATCCAGAACTTTTATAGCTGTCTCACCGGCCTACGAAAGATCTCTCCCGCGCGCAATTTCGGAGCCGCGGGTTACGACCAGAATCCGCGTTATGAGGTGGTCGATCGAGTAACCGCTCCCCAAGGTTTGGGCCTCCAGCCGGAAGTCGGTTATCTCCGGCAGTTAACTTCGAAACCGATCAAAATTTGCGTTCCCGGACCGATGACGCTCGCCTTGCCTTTGATTTTGAAAGGAGGGTATCCCAGCCAGGAACACTTGCTCGATGACATGGTTGCGATAGTGAATGCGGAGATGAAGGCGCTGGTCATGAATGGCATCGATTACCTGCAGATAGACGAACCGCGGTACGCAACGAGCCACGCGGACGCCAAGCAGTTAGTCCGCCTTTTTAATGCCACGCGCGATGGGGTTAATGCCCGAGTTGGTCTCCATCTTTGCTTCGGCAATTTTAAAGGGCACTCTCGTGACCGTCGCGACTACTCCGCCCTCTTCCCCACGTTGCTTGAAGCGAGGTGTGAGCAATTCAACCTCGAATTTGCTAACCGTGAGTTCGCTCAGATCGAATTGCTGCGCCACTTTCGCTCAAACCAGAAGATTGGTGTCGGTGTCATCGACGTGAAATCCTACTTTGTGGAAACACCTGAGGAAGTGGCGGCGTCCATTCGACTGGCATTACGTCATGCGGCGGCCGAGAACATCGTTGTCACGCCTGATTGCGGCTTCAATCACTGCCCGCGGCACGTGGCTTTTCGCAAGATGCAGGCAATGGTGCAAGGCGCGGCCCTAGTCCGCACGGAAGTTGGCGCCCAAACCGGTGGGATCTGATTCTGCCTGGACATCCTTTGCTCTTTCCGCGAGCTAATCCACTCGAACAGGAAGCCGTTCCGTCGTAGTTTCAGGAAGAGAACTCGAGAGCCAACTCCATACAACCTAACAAACCAACTAATTCCCCAGTTACATCGATAGCCGGCTCGATGGTGGCGGCATTTTCACGCTGATAGATGCTCAAGCTACTCCACCAACCATCTTCGTTTTGGAGCGCACGCAAGCCTTCGGCGACCGCCTCAGCGATCTTGCGGTCTTCCAAGTCACGGCTAAGTCTGTATGTCCAGGCAGCACCCCAACCAATTTTCCCACTCTGTGGCTGCCGATAGACGTCTTCTCGGCAGTACTTGCTGGCGCTCAGAAACTTATGCGCCAACTTCAGCCACCTCTCTTCTCCGGTGGCGCCGAAGAGCGATGAGAGAAAGACAGCACAAACGCCGTACTGATAATATCGCTGCCGAAGTTCGGTAGCATCCACCATGTGGTTGCGGGCGTCCTCTTTTGAAAAAGTGGTCACCAACTGGCCTTGGTTATCCGAAACAAAATACAGTCCCTTCGACAAATTTGGCTGCGCATCATAGAGCCTTTCCATCCATCGTCCGGTTCGCTCGGCGATATCGAGCCGCCCCGCCCACAGACAGGCCAACCCCGCCAGACCAGTAGTCATTATCTCCTGGTGACCCTTACGCTGGCGCTGTCCCTGAGTAGTCAAGAAAAACCCACCCGTGTTTTCGTCGTTGTAAGTAATAAGAAACCGCAAGATTGAGCGAACCATCTCAAAGCGCCCCCTCATTATCGCAGCTATAATCAACCAGCTATGCGGATAGATCCGGTAGTCTTCGAACCACACGCAGCCTGTGCCGTCCAAGTCGCCGTCACTCTTTAGATACGTTCTTGCAACATAGTCGAGCATCCGGTCCGCCTCTCCGTTGTGCCCGGTCACCGCAAGGCTAAAGGGTGCCTTGTAGTACTCGTTTATGCTCTTTGCACCGCGAAGGGAGCCATCAGAATGCTGAAATCTCACTAGCCACTGCGCGCCACGCTGCGCGCGTGAACCAATTGCTGTTTGTTCTGATACTTTCATGTGTGGTCTCCTGAAAGTTCGAGCTCGAGGAAGCCGAGCTCTTAGAGCGTCTCTGCCGAGAACCTCGATCGATCCACTTGCTGCTTTTCGTAATCGAAGCCGATTCTCTTGTACGCGTGTTCTGACGAGAGCCCATCGCTGACCCACATGGTACGCAGATTTAGATCCATCACTATTGAGCAAAGTGTCTGCAGCCAGGTCGCACTCTTGGCCAGTGCAGGGTTTGGCGCTTTGCAGATCGAGCTGTAACCGCCGTCAGTGTCGGCCAGCCAGGCTCCGACCGTCTGCCGCGTAATCGGGCTCGGTGAGCTGATCAGTTCGGCCCATCGTTGTCCTCGAATGACGCTATCTTCAAATGCACAGGGTTCATCGATCAGCAAGCAGTGATTAGTGTGCCAGTAAATCTGCTTCTGCTTCAACTCCTGCTCAAGGATCGCATTGGGGACTGCCTCGAAGTTCACCGCATTGCCCTCATCATCAGCCATTAAGAAACTCATTGTCGACTCTGGAGGGTGTTGGTGGATCACTTGGCGTGCCGCAGCGAAGTTGGAATGTGCAAGCATCCCCCGTATGACTGCGACGAACAGATTCTCACCAACGCTGGCCGCACTTGCGCAGCATAGACCCGTTTCGACGACGCCCAAACCGTACTCATTAAAGCCATATTTCCCGGGCTGTCCGCATTCGGTAACCATGATGTGATCTGGCAGATCGTCACAGCGGGCTTTTAGTATCGCCCGAAAGTTCAGCACCTCAGGCCTCCACTCCCAGTTCTGGCCCAAAAGAGTATGTCTTTCTTGTGAAAGTTGAGGGCCCACGAACACGTTCGAGCACTCACCAAGCTGGACCATCTCGTAGGTGATCTCGTAACGGCCGGAGAGAGCGAAGATGTCTTCTAACGCCTGGCCTGAACCTTCGGCAATTCCTTCGTATTCGCTCATTAATTGCTGGCTAACACGCGCCGTTGGCTCGATGAAACGTGCGGCGCGGCGACGCATCTGCTCGGGATTTAACCCTATGTGTTCGGCAAAGAAGCCACGATAGAATTCCACGGCTCGTTCGATAGGTGTCTTGAGTAGGCGACCATGTTGTACTCCGCGTTGGCGGCTGTTGCCAGATAATTCGACAATGTAAAAGGGTCTGTGAGATGAAGCAGACTTCATGACGTCAGTTGTAACGGACACCCGTGACGCGCGACATTATAATTAATAAAGAAGCTAAAAGACACCGAAATAACTTCGCTGCCCCAAAACACTTACTCTGTTCCGCGCATAACAAGCACGCTGGTCATTGCAATCTTAGTCAGTACTTCTACAATTACTTAGTTACCCGCGAGCTCTCTGAGCTTTTTGAGGTCAGCCGTGAGACCTGCCATGCCCTGAACCACAAGACTGCCAATCACTATGAAACGATAGCCTTGGTCGTAGGCCTTCTTACAAGCATCGAAGCCGCGCAAAGTGATTCCGCTCGGCTTACCGCACTTGGCAACGCGCGCGGGAAATTCCTCAATGAACTTTTGAACGGAGGGATGCCCAGTTTGTCCGATATGCCCCAGAACAGCGGATAAGTCTATCGGCCCAACGAATAGAACATCGACTCCTTCTACCTCAGCTATGGCTTCGAGATTCTTGATGCCGTCGGGTGTTTCGATCTGCACGACAACGCAAGTCTCATCATTTGCGAAAGGGAGGTAGTCGTCGTAGGAAAAATCCATGAAAAAGGTCCATAGAGGAGAAACACCGCGGGTCCCCTGAGGCGGGTATTTCGCATACTGCACGGCCAATCGGGCCTCTTCCGCGGTGTTTACCTGCGGTATCATGATCCCGCTGGCGCCTATATCGAGCGACTTCTTAATCAACTGGGAATCGAGACCCGCTACTCTGATTATCGGAACACAACCCTTCAACCTACAGATAATCGGGATCCACTGAATCGCTGGGACATCGTAGGGGCGATGCTCGATATCGATCCAAAGGAAGTCGATACCAGTATCAACGGTGAGCTTAGCAATCAAGTCGGATGCGTCTGGAAGGCCGGCGCCCCAAGCGGGCTTTCCTTGAGACAGAAGGGTCTTGACCTTATTTTCAAACACCGCATTCCTCCTACATGCAACGTAAGGCTCGATCTCGTCGGCTAGTCAAAGAATAGTCGTGTCAAATGAAGATCACTTATTGGCAACACATCTTTCATTTCCGGCGCCTTTCGATTATTGCCTTTGATCAGACCAGAGTTAGATAAATAATCACTAGGGGCATTGTCGCAAGAACGCTCCAAGCCGTCAGTACAGGCCAGCTTCTCGCTCTTATTGGAATCAGACTCAGCAGCGGGCCAGAAATCAAGCCAACGAGCAACGACACTATCGAAATCCACTGAAAACTTAAGGGGGGCTGTCCGGTGATCACATCCCAAAAAGCAACGAGGGCAGCGGCAAAAAAACTATAGAGGGCGGCGAAAGCTGTTCCAAACGGAGTGGAATATCGGATGAACAGGGCCATATAGAACAGAATAAATAGCGGCACCATAAACACGACACCAGTCTTCGCCGAAATCTCTTGGAGGTTACCCGGTATCTTATCAATCACTAAACTGATTAGCACCACTATGAGCCCGATGCCGAAGCTCAGCCACCTGGCTACAGAGACTTGATGCCGCTCGGTCTCCTTCCGCCTCCTAAACCTATCCAGAAAGTCAACGATAAAGACAGTAGAGACAGAATTGATGCCGGAAGAGAGGCTGGACATGGCAGCCGCGAAAATCCCCGAGACCACTAACCCGGCCATACCAAAGGCTAGATGATTCGCGATGAATTGTGGGAAAAGGTAGTCGGCGTCTGCGATAAGGCTTTGACCATCCGCGATGAACTGAGGATTGGCTCGAAAAAAGCCCAGCAACGCAAACCCCACCAGTGCCAGGACGACCGTAACAAAGACGCTGGCAATCATGTTTGTTAAAAATGCCCTTCGCCCCGCTTTTGCGTCCCTGGTGGCCAGATAGCGCTGAATCGCCATTTGGTCGGATCCTCCAGTGCAGATCCAAAACGCTAGGCTATTGAGTACCGAACCCACGACCGTGGCGCGCACCCAAGGATTGAGACTAAAAAATGGCTGCACATCCCAGTTCGGCGCCCACGACGTGGGAAACCACGCGCCCACACCTCCCATTCTGTAGGTAATTAGTACAATCGGAAGGATCCCGCCTCCGAAGAGAATAAAGAACTGGACTACATCAGTGATCACCACCCCTCGCAGTCCGCCCATGGCGGTGTAGACCACAGTAATCAGGCCTGCAGCGACCATTACATACGGGAGACTCTCCAGCCCCCAATCGAGCAGGACAACCATTAGCCTGGCGGTCACGTAGGTCATTAGCGCCATCCAGACCAACCGGGTCAGGATGAAAATCATGGAGCCCAACAGGCGTATTTCTATGCCCAGGCGCCCTTCTAAGATCTCGTAGGCACTCGTGACGGGCAGCCTCATTAGAAATGGAATCAATGCATAGCCGACGACCAAATAAACGATCGGGGATGCCGCCAAACCGCATAAGAACACGGGTCCATGCTTAATCATTTCGCCCGGGTGCGCCAGGTACGAAATCGAGCTCATCAATGTAGCAAATAAGGAAATGCCAATGGTGAACGGTTTCATATTGCGGCTACCAACAAAATATTCCTCAGTGCTTTTCTGCTTGCGCGAGGCATACCAGCCAATGCCCAACATGGATATCCCGTACAACGCCATTACCCCCCAATCCAGGCGGCCCAGCCCGCGGTATTGTCGTCGTTCAATGCGCAAGAGGGCATTTGCGGCACTGATCCGAACATCCACTTCCGCATCCTCCAGCAATGGCTCTAGAAGTGGCGCGTCCGTTTTTCTCCCGAAGGATCCAAGCGCTGCGCATACCTCTGCTTTCTGCTCTTTACTTCCCGCGCCAAGATATTTCACAAGCTGTTGCTTGATCGCTCCCTTCTGCTTGTCCGGGGAATGCACATACCATGCGCTCAGCACATAAGCCCGGCTGCGGGAATCGAGTTCCTTGGAAGCGGCTCTTTCCAGCCGGGCCAAGGTGGACGGCTGCACTCTCTTAAGGTGACGCAGTGCATATCCAGTACTGCCATAAAGACCCGGATCTGCTGACTCAAGAAGGTCGGCCAGCGTTTCTTCATCGTGCGGGTTGCCGGAGTTGGCAAGCACCCAACGCGCCCTCACCTGGAACGAACCTTTGCCTTCTTTGGCAACCCGCAGCAGTTCGTCGAGCCGTTCTGAATACCCCAGCTTGGCGAGTGCCTCTAGCGCGTACTCGCGGTCTGGACTCTGCGCATCCAGGAAGGCGCCCCGAAGTTTCTCGACATAGCTCCTGCCGGCGGACTCGTCGTTGCCCTGCGCCTTGGCCAGCACGCGCCACAGACCGATCCGATAAGATGGGCTGGCCTTGCGCAGCTCAGCCTGAAGCGTCTCTTTGACGTTGTCAAAATAACCATTCCACAGTAGCGCTTCAGCAGCGTGTACTTTTTCCCACTCACGTCCTTCTTTGAGTGCCTGGCGCAGAATGGAGACTGCTCTTTCGCGTTGTTTCATCTGCGTGACGTCAGACTCATTGGCTTTCGCGGTCCCTGACATCGCGGCAGCGAGGCAGAGATACAAACAACAAGTCAACTTTGTGCGGTAATAGGGTCGAATGATGAACTCCATGATTTGAGAGCTAGCGAGTGCCCGCTTAGGTGTTCAATAAGGTCGTGGGGTGTTGCTACCATTTCGATTTCAAAAAGAAAATCATCCTTGTACTGCTACCCGCGTGAGAAGTTCAAGGACATTCCTCGCTGAATGGGACAGCGGTGAGGAAGAAAACGGCATCACCTGCGGCGGCCCTGCAACTTTTTTGGAGAACTGGCCAACCGCTCAAAATGCCCGCCAAGGCCAAAAACCATCCCAAACAGATTCTACTCGATTGTTCTTTAGATGTTATCTTTTATAAATTATTAACTTCTGGGAAAGGGGGGCTTGACAGGGCGAGGGGGGAGGAATAAAGTGACCCAAGGAAATACACTAGCGAAAAAGAGGCAAGGTCGTGCTGCGGAGCTTCTGGTCGTGGGGCTGCATCTATTGTTTTATAGTCTTCGTTGCGGCGGCGCCATGGCCGATGACGCGCGAGCGACAGACAAGCAGTCAAACCATTTCTTTCTCGCGAGAGATTCTTCCCATCTTCAACGAAAACTGCTTTCGATGCCACGGACTGCAAAAACAGACATCGAATCTAGATCTGCGGAGCCGGGCTGGGCTACTCAAGGGAGGCCAACACGGTCCGGCAATTGTACCCGGCGACGCTGACGCGAGCCACCTCTTCCGAAGAGTCGCAGGTCTCGAAAAACCCTCCATGCCCCTTGAAGGGGAATTAGACCCTTCTGAAATCGAAATGCTGCGCCGCTGGATCAACCAGGGAGCACCATGGGACGGCGAGCAAACGGAAGCGACGACCGCAGTGCCACATTCCTCCGCCGAAGTGGTCCCCGCGATTGTCCATGGAATGGAAACCGCCCCTCAGGCGCGGCGCTTCTGGGCCTTTCGCAAACCTGTGCGGTCGGCCGTCCCGCAGGTAAAAAGCGTTGGCTGGTCGCTACATCCCATCGACGCGTTCCTGATGCGGGCTATGGAAGAGAAGGGCCTTACTCCCGCTCCGCGGGCTGACCGCTACACGCTGGTCCGGCGTGCTTATCTGGACCTGATCGGGCTTCCTCCGTCTCCGGATGAGGTTAAGGCTTTTGTGAATGACACCGCTCTCGATGCGTGGGAGAACTTGATCGACCGGCTTTTGGCGTCGCCCCATTATGGGGAACGCTGGGGACGGCACTGGCTCGATGTCGCTCGGTATGCTGACTCCAGTGGATTTGAAGAGGACGTGGACCGCCCGACGGCGTGGCGATACCGCGATTACGTGATCCGCTCTTTCAACATGGACAAGCCTTACAACCTCTTCATTGCCGAACAGCTGGCAGGAGACGAACTCGACTGGGTGACTTTCGACAGCAAGATCGCAACCGGATTTTTGCGTGCAGGACCTCGGGTCATGGACCGGGAAAAGGATAATCCTGAGTATCGCTTTAACTATCTCGACGACATGATTGCGACGACCGCTCAAGGCATCCTGGGGTTGTCAGTGCAATGCGCGCGCTGCCACGACCACAAATTTGATCCCATTCCGCAAATGGATTATTACCGACTCCAGGCCGTCTTCTTTCCTTATGTGGATGTCGATCACTATCTGGCCCCTCAACAGGAAGTCAAGTCCTACCTTGCGTGTAAGGAGCTGATTGAGGGACAGATCAAATCTCTGCGCGAAGAGATTAGCAGAATCGAGGCGCCCTATCGCGATAAGTTTTTTATTGACAAAGTGCTGAATCGTTTTCCGAAAGATGCACAGATCGCTGTCAAAACACCAGAGGAGCAGCGTACGCCAGGTCAAAAGCTGCTGGCCAACCAGTTATTCCAGGTTGTTGTCAGTCTCGAGCGTGTCCCCTCAGAGGCTCTGGAGGGGATGCTCGCCCCGGAAGACCGGGAGAAGCGGTCCGGGCTGCTTGGTGAGATTAAGAAGCTGGAGGCGCAGTTACCCCAAACACCTCCATCTAGCATCGGGGTCACGGACGGTGACTACCGCTTCGCGCCCGAAGGTTTTGGAGACCAGCCCGCGCCTGGGAAAAGAATAAAGATAAACCCGGAGCTGCAGGGGAGCTTTCTGCCGAAGGGAGATAAGCCCTACCAACCTCCGCCTTCCTATTTTTTAATGGGCGGCGACATGCAAAGGCGCGGCGCGGAAATGCAACCCGGCTTCATCTCAGCAATTACGGAAGGCAATCCGCCGACGGCTATTCAGCCTGCCCACAAGCAGACCTCGGGCCGCCGTCGGGCTCTGGCCGAGTGGATCACTTCGCCCGACAATCCGCTTATTGCTCGGGTGATTGTCAATCGGATTTGGCATCATCATTTTGGCAGAGGCATCGTCACCCCCCTTAACAACTTTGGCCGAATGGGCGAAAGGCCCACGCATCCAGAGCTCCTGGATTGGCTGGCTTGCGAGTTTGTTTCACGCGGCTGGAGCATCAAGCAGATGCATCGGTTGATCATGAGTTCCAACACATATCAGATGGCTAGTCACTTTGACTCGGCCGAAAATGAGAAGATTGATCCTGAGAACCGAATGCTGTGGAGGTTCCGGATGCAAAGACTGGACGCGGAAACTTTGCGCGATTCCATCCTTGCCGTCACTGGAAAGCTCAATCGACAGGTGGGAGGGCCACCTGTTTTCCCGAAGATAGATCCTTTGGTGCTTGCTTCAAAGAAGCGCGGAACGTGGAAGATTCAGGAAGAGGGTCCGGAGGTGTGGCGCCGCTCGGTCTATGTGTACCGGAGGCGCGGACTGCCTTTCCCCTTCTTCCAGCTCTTTGACCTGCCCGATCAAACTGTGACGTGTCCGCAGCGCGATGTTTCAACGGTGGCCACCCAGGCGCTGACCTTGCTGAACAACGAGTTTGTGCTGCACCAGGCAGAATTGCTGGCCAAGAGAATCGCTGCGGAGGCAGGTCAAGGTTTTCAAGCTCAGGTGGCTTATGCCTACCAGATTGTGCTGTCTCGTCAGGTTACTGAGGAAGAAAAGCGGCTAGGACTGGAGTTCTTGGAAAAACGCCGCCAGCACCACGACAAGCTGGGCAATCAAGCGGCACTCGTGGGTTTGTCGCATGTTCTGTTGAACCTGAACGAGTTTGTTTACACGAGGTGAACACAATGGACTGTCCGGGAAAACGAAGGGGATTTACATCCCGCCGAGAGTTTCTGTTCGACGCTGGGGGCGGCATTAGCGGTCTTGCTTTGGCTTACTTGCTGAAACAGGAAGGCCTCCTGGCGTCATCGAGCTCACCTTGCGGTCCCGGTGGTATGGGTGCGAACTCTCCGGTATCGCCTCGCCCACCTCACTTCACGCCCAGAGCGAAATCCGTCATCTCTCTTTTCATGAGCGGTGGGGTGAGTCACGTCGACACCTTTGATCCAAAGCTGGACCTTGACCGCTATCATGGCAAGCCGCTCGATGGGAAGGGCGAAGTCACCGTGCGGCAGGGCTATCCTGGACCACTCATGCGTAGCCCTTTTAGCTTTCAAAAGTATGGTCAGTCTGGGATCGAGATTAGCGAAATCTTTCCGCATGTGGCCCAGAAGGCCGATGAGATTGCCTTTATTCGTTCCATGTTCGGCAAATCGAACGATCACGTAATGGCTCATTATGAACTGGTCTCCGGGACAATTCGCATGGGGAGCCCGAGTCTTGGATCGTGGGTAACCTACGGGTTGGGAACAGAGAATCAGAACCTGCCCGCATTCGTTGTGCTTTACGACGCCAGGGGAGGTCCATTTGGCGGTTCGGCAAACTGGAGTGCAGGGTTCATGCCCAGCGCCTATCAGGGGACTGTCTTCCGGCCTAGCGGAGATCCGATCCTCGACTTGAAGCCCGCGAAAAACCTATTACCTGGGGAGCAGCGTGAAAGGCTGGATCTCCTGGCTAAACTCAACGATTTGGACATGCAAAAGTACCCTGGCGACCACCAGTTGGCGGCCCGCATTGCTTCTTATGAGCTGGCTTATCGTATGCAGGGATGCGCGCCGGAGGCAGTGGATTGGACCAAAGAGTCCGACTCGGTCAAAAAGCTCTATGGAATTGATAATTCCGTTACAGCACCTTTTGGCGTTCAGTGCCTATTAGCGCGGCGGTTAGTCGAGCGTGGTGTGCGATTTGTTCAGGTTTATCACGGTGGACTAGGCGAACAGCATTTCGATACGTGGGACGCACACCGAAACGTCAAGGAAAATCACAGCCAGCATGCAGCCGAGGTGGACAAACCGATCGCCGGCCTGCTGGAGGACTTGAAGCAGACTGGCCTGCTGGACAGTACGTTGGTGGTTTGGCAGGCCGAGTTTGGGCGCATGCCGATTTCACAATACGGGGTAGGGCGAGACCACAATCCGAAGGCAATGACAATCTGGATGGCTGGGGCTAAGATCAAGGGCGGACAGGCCATCGGTGCAACCGACGAGTTCGGATATAGGGCGGCAATCCAACCTCATTCCGTTCATGACCTGCATGCGACCATCCTGCATCTGCTGGGCATGGACCATACGCGGCTAACGTATTTCTTCAACGGCCGGAATATGCGCCTGACAGACGTTGAGGGCAACCTGATCCCACAGATCGTCGCGTAGTTTGGAGAGGCGCCAAATCGTTTTGCACAGCTACCGAAGCAAGAGTATAGTTGTCCTCCTGGTTCGGTTTTCCCACCAGCTTCGCTTTCAGCACCGCCGCGGCAATCCTATCTCTTTGGCTTGGGTTCAAAGTACCGGGCCTTCGGAACTCATTGATCCCGCCGGCGATTCGTCATTACCTCGCAGCCAGCGGCGATTACAGGTTTATCGGCGGAGTCCAACATCTCGTACTGCACTAAGGAAAGCCGGAGAGTACGGACTACAGCAGCTCCTTGATAGGCACGCCGGTTACATCATCTTTAGAGTTGGCGATCTTGATGGGCCGCCCCACCGGATGCATGTACTCTTTGGTCCAGTCAATGCCAAAAGCCTTGTAGATGGTGGCAAACAGGTCTCCCGGGCTGACAGGCCGTTCAGCGATCTCGGCGCCGGTCTCACTCGTGGCGCCGACCACCTGGCCGCCTCGAATGCCTCCACCCCCAAGAGCCATCGACCAGGCGTCGATCCAGTGATCGCGGCCGCCGCGAGTGTTCTGATAATGGGGGACCCGGCCAAATTCACCCATGACCAGGACAATGGTGGAACTGAGCAACCCCCTCTGGTCGAGATCCTCTAAAAGAGCGGCGAGAGATCGGTCCATAGGCGGCACCAAGGCGTTCTTGTGCAGGTCATCGTTCTGGCCGTGCGTATCCCACTGATAAGCTTTATACCCGGCAGCCGTGACGAAGCGGCTTCCCGCTTCCACGAGTCTCCGCGCCAACAGCAGGCTCTGGCCGACGCTGTCCCGGCCATAAGCATCTCTGGTCTTGTTGGACTCCTTGGAAAGATCAAAGGCATCCCGGACGGAGGGCGTCAGTACCATATTGAGCGCCTGCTGCGTGAAGGGATCCAGCTCGGAACTCTCCGCCATTTGCAGCTTTTCACGATACAGCCGATCGCAGACTTTGAGAAAAGAACGCCGGTGCTCGATTCTCTCCACCGACATCGACTTAGGTAGTGTCAGATCAGCCACGTTGAAATCATCCCGGCTGGGATCAGGAACGGTCATTGGGTTGTACTCAGCGCCCACAAAGTCGGCCTCAAAGTAGCGCTCGTACTGCTGGAAGTTCTTCCATTGCGGCTGAATGAGGACGTGAGGGGGAACGGTGTTGCGAGGGCCGACCTCCTTGGTGATGATGGAGCCAAAACTAGGGAAACGCATCACCGGGCTCGGCCGGTGCCCGGTGAGCATATACTGGGTGGCCTCGAGGTGACTGGTTTCCGGCGAATGCATCGAGCGAATGATGGCCAGCTTGTTGACGTGTTTGGCGACACTTGGCAGTAATCCTGAGATTTGAATTCCCGGAACGTTAGTTGAAACAGGTTTGAAAGAAGTGTTGGGCTTGGGATCCCAGGTATCGACTTGGCTTGGGCCGCCTTCCAGATAAAACAGGATACAGGCTTGCGCCGTGGCTTTCCCATCCTGACCGCCCGCAGCCGCCATGGCCCTCTGTAACTGCAAAAACTGGGGCAAGGTGATTCCCAGAAGGCTTAATGAGCCTACCCGGATAAACTCCCGGCGTCTCCAGCTAGGATTGCTGCAATTCCAACACTTTTCTTTTGACATATTGACTTCCTCTAAAAGGCCAATGCGTAGCGCTAATGGTTATAGACAAACTCGCGGGAGTTGATGAGCCCCCACACAAGGTCTTCCAGTGCTTCCCGCCGTAAAGCCCGAGCCCCGATCTTTTTTTGCAGCTCCTCCCGTTCAGTGCCTGTGGGAAAGCGGGAAAAGGCGACGAGGATCAACTCCTGAATGATGTCCCGGTCAGAAGCACCGGATTGGATCAGCTGATCGATTCGCCCACCTTTTCGAGCCAGCTTGTCCGTATAAGTCGATCCCGCCAGCCGGTGCAGGGCCTGGACTAGATTGGGCTTATGGTCACGTTCCGGTATTGCGGAACGATCCGGCCGGCCATATGCGTCAAGGAAGCTACAGAGGTCGGAATCGGACTCCTTCAACTGGACGGCTCGCACACCCAGGGGTTCCCTCCCTCCTGCGGTTGTCCTATGCCGGCCCTCAAAAAGCTCCGGCACTCCTGAGACAGCGGAGATCGCGTCCAGCAGCACCTCGGTGTCCAAACGACGAGGCAGCGCGTGAGAATAGTTCAGCTTGTCGTTCCTATTCGTCTCGTTCGGCACGGCGGACAGCTGGTAAGTTCTCGACTGGACAATCAGCCGGATCAGATGCCTAACATCATGACCGTGCTCTCTGAAATCCTGAGCGAGAGCTTGCAGCAGTTCCGGATGTGTCGGCGGATTGGTGGAGCGGAAATCATCCACTGGCTCCACCAGACCTTTGCCGAAGATAAAGCTCCAGATCCGATTCACGGCGGCTTCAGCAAAATAGGGATGCGAGGTCATCCACTTCGCTAAAGCCATTCGCGGATCCTTCTGCTCGTCTTCGGTCAAACCCCGGCCATTCAAAAAGGCAGGCTGAACCGCTTGCTTGGTGCGCGGGTTAGTGACCGGATCATCCGCTCCAAACATACCCGTTCCAGTGCTGATGTCCACTACCAACACCCAGTCCATGAAGGGGTTGAAAATATAACCGAGGCGACCGAAGAAGCTAGTCATTTGCCAGAACTGGTTCTGGCTCCAAGGCTCGGCAGGATGGTTGTGGCACTGAGCACAATCCAGACGGCGGCCCATAAACATCTTGACCTCCTCGGCCATCGTCTCTGAGGGCAGCTGATGTCGAAAGTGACGGCTGGCTCCATCCGAGCCCTGCGCCGCAATTCGCTCGCGAGCCATTTGATCGTAGGCCTTATTCAGCTCTACGAAGCTGCGAATCCATTCCGAGTAGCGCTGGGCGGCCTTGGTTGTCGAATATGGAGTGACTGCCGACAGAGCGACTCGAAGAGGATCGGAAAAGCGAAAGGTCCAATAATCGACGTACTCGGGTGACTCCATCAACGTCTGAATCAACCGGTCCCGCTTTTGTGGATCCTTGTTCTGCAAAAACTCGCGTACGCGATTGGAAGGTGGTAGCATGCCTGTTAAGTCCAAACAAATACGCCGCAAGAATTCCGAATCGCTGGAGAGCTCGGACGGGAGGATATGTAATTTGTGGAGTTTTGCGAACACATGGTTGTCGATGAGGTTTCGTCCCGGAATCCGAGGGTAGTTGGAGATAACGCGATCGATGACACCGATTCGCTTAGAAATCACATGTCCTGGTGTTCGAAGAGTAATCACTGCCTCCCCTGGGCTTCGCGCCTGAAGACGTCCGTCCGGTGTGACTTCGACGACGTCTGGATTGTTTGAACTGAAGCGTACACGTCCTGTCCAATCTTCCTTGCGCCCGCTGACCAGTTGAGCCGTGAGTAGAAGCTGCTGACTTTCCCCCCTCTCCAGAAAAACTTCCGCCGGGTGAATCTCGACCCGCTCGGCCCGCCGTCTCTCCGCGCCCGGCTCGTCGAAAGGTGCACGTTTGCGGACCCACTCGAGAATCGTCTGGTAGTCTTTGGAACCGTCTTCAAACCGCTGACCGCCGCCGTGTGGCACAGTCAAAGTGGGCTTCAGAAGCAACAAGCTTTCTTCCGGCTGCTTGACATCCACGCGCGGAATTACAGGCGGCTTCGCTTCCGCGACCAAAACCTGGTAGCGCCCGCCCTGAACAATCCAGCGATAGTCTTCCTCAGGGTAAAGCGCGTCCAGAGAAAGCTTGAATCCTCCTTTTCCTTTTACTCCGCCATGACACTCGCTTGCATTGCAGCCTCGCCGGGTCAAAATCGTCCCGATCTCCCGCTGAAAACTAAAAGGCTCTTTTTCTGGAGCGCTCTCGATCCGAATACTGGCTGTCGTGGCCCGGCCGCTCAGTTCCGCTTTCAAAAGAACCGTTCCGCTGCTGAGTGCGACGACTCGCCTTTTTTCCTCGACCCGCACCAGCTCGGGATGTGAGATGGTTAACTTGCACTTTGAGGTCACGTCCCGCACCAGCCCGTCCGAGAACGAGCCCATTACCAGGAAAGAGTGCGCAGCACCCTTGCCCGAAAGAGGGATCTCTTGGGGGATGATCCGCAGCTCCTGTAGTCTGGCCGGATTCTTTTGAAAAGGAGCCTTGCCGGCTCTCAGCTGAACCGAAGCCTCGGCAGTTTCGTCACGGTCTCCGGATGGGAAGCGGTGCGTCTGAGCGAAGACTGCAGAATTCAAGGGGGCCATACTCAGCGCCAGTAGGGTCGATACAATCTTGCGGGAGATGAAAGAGGTTTTCATTTTTTTTGGGCCACTGTTTCCGATGTTTTTTCCTGAGCTGCTTTTTCTTCCGGCCTCATGACCATGAAGAGGATCTGCTTGACCGCTTTCAGCTCACCAGGTTTGCCGCCCACTACCGCTCGGGCTTTAACCTCTGCGGTATAAGGCCTGCTGGCGGGCGCTTCTGGGTCTGCCACAAACATCAGCGTCACGTTCTGGTTTTTTGGGACATACCGTGGGTTAGATACCTCGTAAGCTACCCCGGTCTCTTCGGGTGTCAGCTCCGCAGCCGGGAAGAGTTGAACGCCGGGAGGAAGATTATCGACGGAGAGTGTCACGTCGCCATCAAAGCCTTCCTCCTGCTCCACGGTCACCGAGACCCTGCGCGCCTGTCCGGCGTAGAGGCTGATGTGGTCCTCTGTAATCTTGACCTCACCCATATGCGGAATTTGCTGCCGCACCAGGATCCTGTACCTGAAATTGGAGTCGCCTTTTCTTAACGTCAAATCGCGGACTTGAACGTAATACTCGCCCGCTTGTTCGAATCTGTAAACGGTTTTAGGCTCCAGAAAGTTATACCACCTGTCAGGCAAGGATTTCCTCCTGTACAAGTTGTTCACAAGCTCTTTTCCCTGCGTGTCCAACACAACCAGATTCGGCATGAAGTGGTAAGGTGGTTGTTCGGGTGTTTCAATCTCGAACGTCAACCCTTCTCCCGCTTCCACCTTGAACTTGTAGAAGTCGAAGTCGCCCGGACGCTCAATCGTCCCTTCGAGCAGTGCCGGGACCGTGATGCTGAGCGCCTGAGCCGGCGTATCGTTGGGTTCCCTTTCCATCACGGTTGTGGTCGATCGTTCAGGGGCATTCAGGGTCCTGGAGGAAATGGCGGCTACCCGCGCCGCGTCCAGTCTCCTAAGAAAATCTCGCTCTTTCCATTGATCGGAATTATGGGCCAAAGTTGAGAAATCTACAGCTGGGAGCGCTTTGACGATGCGCTCGCCTGGGTAGGATGGCCATGGGTCCGTATTATGCACGCAGCTCTGCTTTTCTTTTGCGTTCAAATCGGCCCTTCGGAGCACGCGCAGCTGATAGGAGCAGTGCGGGTTTGTCAGTCCGGCAAAAGCCTGCACCGCGACGATGTAACGGCCACTCCTGCTGAATTGGTAGCTCAAGCACGGCGCATTCCGCGGTGCATTCCAGCCATAGAGTTGCGGTTCATCGTTCATGGCGAGCCGCCGCACTCGTGTCGGATCGAACCAGCTTCCCAAGGGCTCGTACAAGGTTAGAACCGGATCGAAGGTACTGGGCTCCCCCGAACGGATTTCAAAAAGCCACTCCTCATCTTTGGAGGCGAGAAACGAGTAATAGTCAACCTCTCCTCGTTCGTCGATCTTGCCGTAGATCGCCGCAGGTGGGTTGATTTCCTGCTTTTCGTCGACCGCTTGCTTGGACTTCTGGTTCTTCAGCACAGTGGGCTCGGAACTGATTTGCAGCAGCAGCGCGTTTGAGATCCCACCCGGCGAGATCAGCCGAAATTGGTGAGCTCCCAACAGAGTCTGCGGGGCTGTGTCTATTTCCAGAGAAAGGAGATATTCCGTCGGCAGCTTTGACGACTTCGACGAATCCGCCTCAGCCTTTTTTGCGGGTTCTTCTGTTGCTTCTATCTTCTGGATGTTTTGAATGCGGCCTTTCAAATCTTGGCAATCGAACCAGGAGTCATAGACGTCTTGCAGATATTTTCCACGGATTTCAAGGCGAAAGGTACTGCCTTGGCGCCCGCCCAGAGGAAAAATGGAGACGAGCTGAGGTTCCGCCCTCAGTTCACTAGAGGTGGGCTGACTGGCTGTCGGCCGCTCGCCCGCCACCGGCCAAAGCGCTGCCGCAACGCAGATTGCAAAATAGCAAGTAAAACGCCAAGAATCAGACTGCATGATTGCACCAGCCTTTGTTAACTATTATGATTCTCCGCCGTTTTCCCGTCAAGTGAGATTTTATAATTTATATACTTAGTTTTTCTTAGGAAAATTCTACAACTCCCCAAACTCTTAACCCTGGCGCTCGATCACTTCCTTCAGCGCCGCAGCATCATCCCAGGCCGCGTGTTCGGCAATATCACCTCTGGTATCTTCATCGCCCGCTCCACGGCGGCGGCAGGATTAAGCGCCATCTAAGTTCCTCCTTAGACAGCCGATTATCCCAGCCCCACAGACAGCCGATTATCCCAGCCCCACCCTCTGGACCGGACATTTCACTGGCTACATCCACCGGACATTTCATTTGCTTACCACAGGTAGCTAGGAAAAAAGTTGACACGACTTATGTCGAAGTGTTAAGACGGTTTATAAATTATAAACAACTGGAATCAGTCGCATCTCAGGCAACCCGCAGGGCTAGGATTCGGCCGCCGGGCCTTTAATGCATAGACGGGGGAAACTATCCATGACGAATACAACTGGAAGTCGATACAATTTGCGGGCTTGGGCCGTCCGACTGCTGCTGGTGTTTGCGAGCAGCGGTCTGCTCCGAGCGCAGACGAGCCAAGAGATTGTCGGTACGATCAGGGACCGGAGCGGGGGGGTGATCCCAGGTGTGAGCGTGACGGCTCGGCACCTGGAGACCAACGATAGTCGCCAGGTGTTGACCAACGACTCGGGAGACTACCGCCTCATTCGACTGCGTCAGGTGGGACGGTACGAAGTAAAGGCAGAGATGGTGGGTTTTAAAACCGCCGTGGCCCGCGAAGTCATCCTGGAGACCGGCCAGACCCTGCGCGTGGATCTGACGTTGCAAGTGGGGGAAGTGACCCAGTCGGTCACGGTGGAGGGCGCCGCTCCGCTGGTGCGTTCCGAGACGTCCAGCCTGGAGGTGGTAGTCACGAGCCATGAGATCCAGGAGTTGCCGCTCTATGGACGGAACTTTCTGGATCTGACTCGAACCACCGCCGGGGCCTCCACCCGCGCTCCCGGCGGCCAAGGCTTCAGCGAAACCAACTTGGTGGTGGGTGGAGGGCGCGCCCGCGACAACGAGTTTCGGATCGATGGCATCCGGGCCATGAGCCCCATCACGTCGGACATGACGGTGAAACCACCAATTGACGCCATCCAGGAGTTCCAACTCTTGCGGCATCTATATTCAGCCGAATACGGTCGCGCCATGGGGGCGATCGTGGAGGTCCGTACCAAATCGGGTAGCAATGACTTTCACGGCAGCGTCTACGAGTTTGGCCGCCGTGGAAACTGGTCGGCGACGCCGTTCTTCGCCAGCAAAAAACCTGCCTTTGTGGAAGATGACTTCGGCGGAAGTATTGGAGGTCCGGTTTGGATACCTAGACTGTATGACGGGCGAAACCGAACTTTCTTCTTCTATAACTTTGAGAAGTTTCGCAGCCCGAGCGAAAAACTGATTCGTGCATATGTGTTGACGGACGCCGAACGAAATGGAAATTTCTCGCAATCGGTGTGGGGGAAGCAACCCATCGACCCCCTCACCAGGATGCCATTTCCCAACGGGGTGATCCCGTCAAACCGCTTCAGCCCCGCGTCTGTCAACATGCTTAAAATCCTGCCGCATCCCAATCAAGGACTGGCGGGGAATTTTAACTGGCAAGGTAATGTCCCAGACACCACCAACACGCCGAAAAATGTGCTTCGGATCGACAACCACTTCTCGGACAAACATTCGCTGTTTGGCTCCGCCATGTGGACGCGACGCATTCATTACCTTGCCGCCTCGGTGGACTGCGGAAGCGACTGCCAGCGAATCAGCGATTTCAACGAAGGAGTTGATGACGCTAACGTTACGCTCGGCTACGGCTGGACGATCAGCCCGACAGTGGTTTGGGAAGTGCGGGCCGGCTATTCCTACCATAAAGAGGGGCAGCGGTACTTTGATCAATCCAAGAATTACACCAAGGAATGGGGCTTCGCCTTTTCCCCCTCCGACGCCCAAAAGGATCTGTGGGGCGCACCTCGTATTCGCATCGCCGACTTCGCGAATATCCCAGGGGCCATCCCCGATACGTACTTCGGGAAGGACCCGAGCCCGTTCAAGCTCAGGTTGGAATATCTCTATAACCTCACCAATACGGTCAGCATCAACAAGGGAGATCACTATATCAAGCTGGGTGCCGATATTATTCA
>DASYPF010000425.1:0-7413 GCA_036006905.1 Acidobacteriota bacterium | reverse complement strand
CCGACGTCAGAGCCCGGAGCGTAAGCGACGGGTCCCGCCGGAGTGACGAAGTCCGCCAGACGAAGATCTGGATCGCCGACTTACTCTGGCGGGACCCGTCGCTTACGATCCGGGCTCTGACATTTCCTGTTTTGCGACAGAAACTAGCTAGTACATCGTACGATTAGTACTTCAAATTAATGATTCTTCGACCGCCTTCTTCTGTTCGTTAATTGGCGGAATGGCATCTTGACGAGGCTGCTCCAGAAGCCTTTCCCGAAGGCTTATTAGGTCCGGCGTTCACCCCGGGCGCAATGGCCTTGCAAATATTCACCGCAGAGGCGCAAAGAGCGCAAAGATAACGCAGAGAACAGGGCCAAAACTTGCATTATGAACGCTCACCAAGAGGGTACATCCTGTTGTTAAATGTTTCGGTCTTCATACTTCAAGCTGCGGCCCTATTCTCTGTGCCATCTTTGCGACCTCTGCGCCTCTGCGGTGAATATTTGTGAAATTGTGCGCCCATGGAAGCACGGTGGATGACCGGTCCCAGATGGCGGATGCCCGATAAGCAAAGCTGATAGCCCCTGGCTGATAGCTGATAGCTGATAGCTGACAGCTCACTGCGGCGGCCGAGGCGATCTCGCTGGTGTTACGGACGCGTGATAATGCCATACGCGCCACTGCCCATCACGCTTCCGCCATAAGACGGTCGCACGCCCCTTAATGTCACGGCTCTGGCCTGCTCTATTGACTTGAGTTTGTGCCCAAGTTCCAGTTTGCACTGCATTATCGCCGTCCACCAAAACCTTCATGTCATCGCTGAATTCAAATCGGGAAATGGAATTATTGGTTGTGGCGGCAGTCCATACACGCCTTAGCCTTTCGAATCCGTAGAGCGGTCCCTCGTTGATGTCATAGTAAGTATTGCCGGGATCCTTCTCAAAAACCTGGTCCAGAATCGAAAGATCTTTGGAAATTATCGCTTCGGTAAACTTTTTGGTCTTTGATTTGATCTCTTCCTGAGCGTCTTGAGCCTGGACGATGGCCTGCGCAAGAAGTAACGCAGCAGCAATTCGTAGAAGCTTCACCATACGTCTCCCTTTATGACGCGTATACGCGTCCAGGCCCGAAGGGCCGGCTTTGAATAGGTCCAACCGTAAGGTCGGGACCCAACCGTGAAAGTGAGCGCCGAAGGCGCGAGTCGCGTATACGCAAGCCCGCCGCAGGCCCGCTCCGCACGCATTATTCACAAATGTCCGCCACAAAGGCACAGCGCGGGCTGTCTAATTCCAATTTCGTTGTTTCAGCCTGGCCTTCTGTGCCTATTACGAGTTGAAGAAGACAATGTTTCTCAAATAGCGCGCCAGCGGTGACCGTAGCGTTGTGGCAGCCGGTCCGCCTCGGCAGGACCGCTGCTGCCCGACGCATAATTTGGAAACTTGGGTGATGGCTGCTGCGCCCATGCTTCCTCGATGGGCGTGATCAGTCTCCACTGAGCTTCAACTTCATCACGGCGAGTAAAAAGCGTTGCATCTCCACGGATGGCATCCAGCAGCAGCGTCTCGTAGGCGGCGGGAGAGCGCGCGCCGAAACTCTCCTGATAGGAAAAATCCATCTGGACCATGGCAGTGTGCATCTCGGTCCCGGGACGTTTGGCGCCGAACGTGATGTTGATCCCTTCATCGGGCTGAATGCGCAGCACGATGACATTGGGCCCGATCCGGTCAGCGGGCGTGCGGGCAAACAGCGCCTGGGGCGTCCGCTTCAGGTGCACCGCGATTTCGGTAAGCGAGCGAGCCAGCCGCTTGCCGGTACGCACGTAAAACGGGACACCGGCCCACCGCCAATTCTCCACGCAGAACTCTACGGCGGCGTAGGTCTCTGTTGCAGAATTCGGCGAGACGCCTTCCTCATCTCTGTAGGCAGGAACTTTCCGGCCGTTGATTTCGCCATCATCATACTGCCCGCGAACAGTACGCTCGGCGACCTCCTCACAGGCCATAGGATGAATGGAGCGCAGCACCTGCACTTTTTCTTCACGCACCGAATCGGCGTCAAACGCCACCGGCGGATCCATCGCGGTCAGAGTGAGAAGCTGAAGCAGGTGATTGGCGACCATGTCACGCAGCGCCCCGGTTTCTTCGTAATAAGCGGCGCGATGCTCGACGCCCAACGTTTCAGCGGCGGTGATTTCGACATAGTCGATGTAGTTTCGGTTCCAGACCGGCTCAAACAGCGAATTTCCGAAGCGAAAGACTAGAATGTTCTGCACGGTATCTTTGCCGAGATAATGGTCGATGCGATAAACCTGATGCTCGCCGAAAACGCGGGCGATGGCTTCGTTCAGAGCCTGGGCCGAAGCGAGATCGCGTCCGAAGGGCTTCTCCACAATGACACGCGACCACCCCTTCTCCTCCTGAGCCAGACTGGCCTCGTTCAATCCGTCGACGATGGAAGGCGCCAGCGATGGCGGCGTAGAGAAATAAAAAAGATGATTGAGGCTTGCTTGTTCTTTGGAGCCCAACTCTTGCAGGCGCGTCGCTAATTGCCGATAGGCTGCCGCATCCTTTAGATCCCCAGCCGCATAATGCAGCCGTTTGGCAAAGTCCTGCCAGCCGGCCTCGTTCCACTCTTCCGTTTCCTGCACAAAACCTTTGGCGCTATCGTGCATTTGCGTTCGAAACCGCTCATCACTCATCGCGTCCCGACCCACACCCAACACGTGGAACTGATCTGGCAAGTGGCCGGCGCACACCAGACGGTAAAGGGCGGGTAGCAATTTACGACCGGTTAAATCTCCCAACACGCCGAAGATGACGATTACGCACGCATCGGTTTTTGTATGCGCCGGCTCGGAGATCCGGATGGGTTTTGCCTGGATAATTATGGACACGTGAGAGAGCCGCTTTTCTGCGGGCTAAACCCGACCGCAACTCCCCGATTGACTAGAGTCTTGAGATCCGGGCAACTTGCTGCGGTCAAGCTGTTGAATTTCAAGTCAACAAAGTCTCCCCTTCCAAGCCCCAAATTCGCAACCAGCGGGCGGATATCGCTGACTCCGTTGCTTGATAGATCCAGCGTGACGAGACTAGTCAGGCCTGCCAAAGGAGTGATGTCGCTGATCAAATTGTTCTGTAGATCCAGCGTCGACAGCCGATTGAGCGTCGACAACGAGCGAAGATCGTTGATTGAGTTGTTAAGCAACCGCAGTTCCACCAAACCGGTCAACCGGGATAATGGGGTCACATCGCTCACCTGATTCTTGGATAGGTTAAGCGTTGATAAACGCATTAATGCTGACAAGGGCCGTATGTCGCTTATGCGGTTCGCGATCAGAACTAATTCCGTTAAGTCGGTGAGGCGCGAGAGCGGGCCGATATCGCTGATAGAATTAGAGTCCAACCAGAGGGTGGTCAATCCAGTCAGACCTGCCAGCGGAGTAACGTCAGTAACGCGGTTCTCTGACAAGTGGAGCCTCAAAAGCTTGGTCAGCTTGGACAAAGGGCTGAGGTCGCTAACGGAATTTCCGGACAACCCCAGGTAGATGAGATTGCTGAGCCGGGAAAGCGGACGCACATCGCTGACTGAGTTCGAGGTCACTTTCAGAAGAGTCAGAGTTGTCAGCCCGGCAAGCGGGCCAAGGTCGCTGATAAAGTTACTGGCTTTACTGCTGGGATAAGAGCCCAGACTGAGATAGGACAAACAGGTTAGAGCAGACAAGGGTCGAATATCCCGGATCGCATTGTCCTCGAGCATCAGCTTTCTGAGATTCGAGAAGGATTCCAGTCCGCTGAGATTGCTGATTCCCTTATTGCGAGCATCCAGAGACTTCAACGACCCCGCCATCTCGCAATTAATCATGTTCTGCGGGCCGATTTTCAACTCACTCCGCACGGCCGCTTCCAGGTTCAGGTCGGCAAAAACAATATCGCCCAAACACTTCTCCCTGATTGGCAGAGTAGTCGCCTCGCTTTTGTGAACATTGGGCGTTTTCACTACCGAAAGTTGGCTGGAAAGTTGACTTGTAGCTTCTGAAATCAGGACGCCGTCAGTATTCGATAGCGGAGAGCCTTTAGGAAGGAAAATAAGATCGGTGGCTGCTTGTGCCGGTATCCAGGGAGTCGTCAGCGATTCGCCTGGAACCACCATTAGAATACGATCCAGTCCCCGTTCAATGACCAGCAGGTGAAGCGAGAAGGGACAAGAAACTCCGCTGCGGTGAATTCCCAACAGGTGTCCGTGATTGTTCAGCCCGGATGCCACAGTGACGATCTGCCCCGTGCGCCGGATGCGCTTCCGGATCAATCCAGTCCGACTCTCTGAGAAATAGACATCTCCCGTGCATCCGTCGACGGCAATTCCTGTGGCCCCTGAGGCCGGTGACAGTGTGGCGGCGCGGGGGGAGGGATCTGAAGGAACCGGAGCGGCCCAATACGCCTCCTCTCTTGCGCCGTCTTTGGTGGTTATGCCCGTTTCCAGAAGATTCTTGGAAACCACACTGATCTTGTCTGCTTCCGCCACCAGCAGGTCTCCAGTCGCAGGCGCCAGCACCATCGCTGTCGGCTGATTCAACCCGGTCACCACGTTGATGGATTCTTTGGTGCCGGGGTTGAGCCGGATGATCCGACCGCTCGCCTGTCCCGCCAGCAGGAGATACTCTTTTGAGTCAGCGGCCCTGTAAGGGATCATCTTGGCAATCACTTCGTTTCCGAAGCTGGAGACCGGCACCTTTGGCCCGGTGGATGGTACCTCGAATATGTTGCTGTTGGTGGTCTGAGCCGATGGTTGGGATGCGCTGACGGCGGCCAGTTCGGCGGAATACAGTTTCTTCAGCGACCCCAGATAGGCGACCGACTGCACCTGACCGAGGCCGGCCACCAGTGTTTCTTTCTGCAACACGTCCAGGGAAGCGCCGGTCACCTGGCTTGCGGCTTCGGCGGTGATAGTTAAAACCTGAGGCGACGGTACGGCCGCCGGAGCTTTATAAAGGCCTGTAGCGCTGATCGTCCCTACGCTGGAATTTCCACCGGGGATTCCGTTGACCTTCCAGTTGAACGGACCGCTTCCATTTTGCACTTGGAAAATCTGAGAGCTGCCCACCTGCACGGGGGCCAGCGAAGGCACCAATCTCAGGAAGCTCAGCGCAGTGTCGGGATTGTAGCTGTCCGGCGCGGGCTGCGGCGGGACATTGGCCAGCGTGTTGGCGGTTCCAAAGAGTTCAGTAAGATAAACTGGATTATCGCTCTTCACCCAGATCACACCGCCCCCCTGCCCGGCTGCCGGCGGTATCAGTTCAGTGATCAACTTGCTTAGCCGTTGTCCGGGCTGCAGCACGGTATCGTAACTACCAAGGACCAGGCCACCCGGTTGAATCGCCAAAATGCGCACGTTCGCGGCCAGTGTCGAAGGGTTGAGCACAGCCACGCCGTTAAAGAATCCAGCGCTGGTTGCAAGGTGCGAAAAAATGGCGCGCTTCAATCCAACAGGCGCGGGTGCTACTGCCGCGACAGATTTGCCTGTGCCATAACTGACGTATCCGTTAACCGCCGCCGACGTGGATTCCACTTTGATCCACCCGTCCAACACATTCGGCCCGCTGAAACCAAACATTGTCGCAACGTCTTCTCGCAGGCTGGCCCCGCCATCGAGGCTTCGCACTTCCGGATTATTTTTCAAATCCTCCGTGCCGTACAAGGAACCGTCCGGTTTGTACGCAGACACAGTTATGATGGCGGGTGATAGCGCATAATTGACCAGGCCCAGCTCGGTCTTCCATGAACCAAGCACAGCCATCTGTGGGAAAAAAAGATTGGCCAATTGTTCGCCGTCCACGCGAGCATTCAGTCCCAGGAGGTCGCCCGCGGGAGATTTCACGAACTCAAAGCCTGCGATTTCCCCATCGGCGGTCACTGCCAAGTAGGAGCCCGCAGGCGCCGCTGTGACGGCAAAAAATCCGGCGGCATCGAGTCGCGCCACCGCGCTAGCCGGAATTAGAATTGACTTTCTCACCGGCAAGGAAGAAGACTCTACCAGCTCTAACTGCACGTTGACATCATTGCCATCCAGGTTGATCAGATCCAATTCCGTTGTGTATCCGGAATCCACTCGCACCTGGTTAAAGATGATCCTGGCGGAGGAATCCGGAAGGTCCGCCCCGTCAAAGAAAGTGCCTGAGCCATCCAGATAAAGAAAGAAACCGACCAAACCATCGACCGGGCTGGTCGCCTGAGTCCAGCCGATGGAGGAGGCGGGCAACGCGCCGCCAAATATTTCCGGCATCAGCCGGGCAATCTGTTGATTGGGAGGCACTGTGATTTGCGCAGGATTGTGAAAGCCACTGCCGGCCAGCAGGTTTCCATCCGCTCCGTATGCTGTGAAAGTCACAACCGCGCTTTGACCGGAAGGATTAACAAGAGCGATCCCCGTGAATGTGTTCTGCTCGAAGGAAAGCCTGGGAAAATTCAGGACACTGTCGGCTTGAGCCGAAGAAGACAACCGCAACAGCAGGGCAAGGAGGCCTAGCAGGATGCTGAAAAACTCACCGCGAAGGCGCGAAGAACGCGAAGGCTGTGTGTTGACCCGGAACTCTAACGTTGGCATATCCATCGCGCAGTCATCCATTGATGACTTTCGACTTGCGCAAGAAATCCGGGTCGATGGTGATGCCCAAGCCGGGGCCCGAAGGAACGCGAATCATGCCGTTCTCACTCTTGAGCGACGACGTATCGGAGGTAATCGGAAGCGTGCCGCCAAAACCCTTGAACTCCTGATGCGGCCCGGCGTTGGGCACGCACGACGCAAAATGCGCAACGTATAAATAACCGAGCCCTCCGCCGGACATGTGAGGCGTGCACTGGATTCCTGCGGCGGCGGCAATCCTGGCAACGCGAATTGAGCGGACGAAACCGCCAAAATAGAGGATGTCAGGCTGCGCGATCCGCATCACGCCATGCTGAATTATTTGGCGGAAATTGTTCAGGCTGTTTTCCTGTTCTCCAAGCGCGATTGGGATTTTAAGCGCGTCGGCGACCTTCTTTGTCCCATCGTAATCATCGAAAGGCAAAGGCTCCTCAAAAAATGCGAGCTTGTACTCCTCCATTAGCCGGCCGATCCTGATTGCCGTGGGAATATCGTAAGAGCCGTTCGCATCGGCGTAGATCGTCATTGCGTTGCCGAACGTTTTGCGCGTCAGCGGAATCAAGGCCTTGTCGCGCCGCGTGCTTTCATCGTTGTACATCATTCGCCCGCCCAGCCGGAACTTGATCGCCGCAGCGCCGGTCTCTGCGACAATTTTTTTAAGATATACAATCTCTTGTTCCGGCGTATTGCCACGATTCCCACTGGCTCGATAAACGCCGATGTCGCGCCGCACGACGCCGCCCAGCAGCGCGCCTATGGGCAGCGACGCGCTTTTTCCGAGCAGGTCGAGGA
>DASYPF010000424.1:0-5791 GCA_036006905.1 Acidobacteriota bacterium | reverse complement strand
GTCAAGCAACTGGAAGAGAAAATCGTCGACGCTTTGAAGACCGTCTACGATCCCGAAATTCCCGTCAATATTTGGGAATTGGGGTTGATCTACAACCTCGATGTGGCGCCCTTGGGCATTGTTAATATCCGCATGACTCTGACATCGCCTGCCTGCCCGGTCGCCGGTTCCCTTCCTCCGGAAGTGGAGTCGAAAGTACGGGCCGTTCCTGGAGTGACGGATGTCAATGTCGACCTGGTCTGGGATCCACCTTGGGGTATGGAAAAAATGTCCGAGGCGGCCAAGCTACAACTGGGGTTACTGTAGCGGCCAAGGCCGAGCCGCGCGCGTAAGCAAGCGGACTCTCTATGTAGCAATTACCCCCAGAACAGAGTGATCAAGAACACTCCCAAGTTGTAGCCCGACGCGTGCCAAGACCGCGGCATCACAGTCGATAGGTTGCGAAGAAGTGCTACATCGAGAGTCCGCTTGCTTACGTGCGCGGCTCAGTCTGGGTGCGCCTCTGCGCGCGTTTTTTTCACACGCGGCTCAGCTGTTTTCTGTTCGATTCGCTCCAAGATTTCGATCTGGTCTTTCAATCTTCCTGGAGAATGCCTCAGGCAGGAGCTTCGATACGGATAAGGAGGGCAGGTGCAGATCGGTGACTCTGCCAGTCTCTCAGTAGCGTCGCGCCACTGGGGAATGTAGTACTCGTCGATGGCCCGCTCGCACTGCTGGTACCTGTGAACCGCTTCGGCCAACAATTTCTCCAGCTCGGAAACGCGCGCCTGGGACCTCCGTACCGAGACGGTCCACCTCAAAACCGAGCCGATGCCTGCTCCTAAAAGTAGAGCTGCCACTATCCAAATCACTGTTTGCAATTGGGGCATTGAGATTCTCAGTTCACACAAGAACCCATCAATGGTAACACCATCGTATTCGACGGGAATTCAATTCAGTGTGACCTACCGCACGGCGCCATCGGTCATCGGTTGTCGGCTATCAGGTCTGAGCTGTCAGCTATCAGCTATCAGCTATCAGCTCTCAGTTCTCAGTTCTCAGCCATTAACTGTCGGCTGTTGGCAGATATTAACCTAAAGCTGGCGAATAGGAACGTACTCATAACTGAAAGCTGACGACTGATAGCTGACGACTGATAGCTGACAGCTGCATCACCGATGACCGATGACTTGATCACCGATGACCGACGACCGATTGCCGATGACTAGCCGAACAGCTTTTCCAGCGGATCGCCCTTGACCAACGGGCGGGGCTGGTTCAAATCATTCATGATTTCCATGGCCGGATCAATTCCGAGCGCATAGTACACGGTTGCCAGCAAATCGGTGGGATGGACCGGATCCTCAACAGGCGCCGAACCATGCTGGTCGGATCTTCCATATACAAATCCGCGCTTCACTCCCGCGCCTGCAATCAGCGCCGTGTAACAATAGGGCCAGTGATCGCGCCCATCGGGAGCATTGGTGTTGCCGGAAGTGCTGACACCCAGGCGCGGCGACCGTCCGAATTCACCCACCGCTACAACCAGCGTGGTTTCCAGCAATCCGCGCTTGTTCAGATCCTCCAGCAGCGACGCAAGCGTCCGATCGAGAACCGGGCAGTGCAAGTTTTTAAGCGGGCCAAAGTTCGCGGCATGCGTGTCGAATGCAGTGGTTTCGGGATCTCCATTGGCAACCGACGGCCAATTGAGCTGCACCAGGCGTGTGCCTGCTTCGACGAGTCGCCGCGCCAGCAAGGCGCCTTGTCCAAATGTCGTGCGTCCATACTTGTCGCGGATTTCCGCCGGCTCGCGCTCCAGATCGAAAGCCTCTCGCGCTTTTCCTGAAAGCACTAAATCGAATGCCTTGGCATAATACTCGTCGACCGCCGTGGCGCTGACCGCCTGTTCCAGTTCCTTCATGGAATCGTTGATCCCTTTGCGCAGCTCGAAGCGATTCTTGAGCCGTTCTGGTCCCACATCGGAGCGCAGCGCCAGATCATCTATCTTGATCGGCTTGTTGGGATCCTGATACAAGCGGTACGGATCGTACGCCCTACCCAGAAAACCCGCCGCGCCTCCTTTTCCGACAACATTGCTTTCCTGCAGCGCCCGGGGCAGCTCTACAAAGGGCAGCATGGAAACAGCGGACGGCTTTAGCTTTGAGACCCAGGATCCACATGTGGGAAAATCGCGAGGCGAAGGCGGCTCCAGTTGGCCCGAAGGGGAAACCTTGTCGGGCGGATAGCCGGTGAGCATTTGATACATCGCCGCCGTATGGTTGAAGAGACCCTCGGGTGTATAACTCATGGATCGGATCAACGTGCATTGCTGGAGCTGCTCGGCCAGCAGCGGCATCGTTTCACTGAGCAGAACTCCAGGAACTTTAGTCTTGATCGCCTTGAACTCACCTCGGATATTGGAAGGCGCATCAGGTTTTGGATCCCAGATGTCCAAGTGACTCGGCCCGCCTTGGAGAAAGAGAAGAATGACTGATTGGGCCTGGCCAAAACCCTTTCTCGCGTCGCCTGTCCTGGGCGCAGCGGAGGCGCGCGCCTTCAAAGAGAACAACTCCGGGAGGCTAAGGCCGAACATCGCCGCTCCGCCGACGCGGATAAACTCGCGCCGGGTCCAGCCGTGGCACAGTCTCCTCACTTGTTGTGGAATGACCAGCATCTTTAGCCTCCTTGGTTATGGGGCAGTTAGCGGTCAGCTATCAGCTATCAGTTATCAGCTAGCTATGAGGTAGCGAGCCACCTCATACCACCTCACACCGCCGATTAACGGAGAGACGACCTGAGGGCCGTCTCAGGGATTTGTGACTCAAAAGAGACGGCCCTCAGGCCGTCTCTCCGAAATGCCAACGGTTTCAAATCTTGACCGAATTGTGAACTTTATGCGCGCCAAGGGAACCTAGCTAGCGCTGTCAGTTCTCAAATGTCGGTTCTCATACATCATTTTCGGCTCTTGGCTGTTAGCTGATAGCTGATAGCTGATGGCTGATAGCTAAAGCAGTACAATCCTCCTGCTAGATTTACTTGTTAAACAGAAACGCCGGGCTGTTGAGCAGCGCCCAAAGAATATCCTGCGCCCGCTCGGCGCGATTGTTTCCCGCTTTCAAATAATCGCCGGCGCGTCTTAACTCCGGGGCATCGGGACGGCGACCAAACGTTGCCAGATACAAATCCCGCACGATGGCCACATCATCCGCTTCGGCCAAAATCAATTTGGCAACACGACCTTGCCGATCAGCGATGGCATCGGCCAGAGTGCCGCCATTGACCAGATTCAGCGCCTGGCCGAGACTGATGTCACCGCGGCGCTCGCACTCACAAGGCGACTCGCGCGCCGGCCGGCCGAACAGATCCAGAAACCCTCCCATGTCCACGCGTGGATCAGGAAGCTGCTCGGCGCGAAAATTTTCCGGCACTCCTTCGAATTTCACCTTGCTTCCCGTCGCAACTGCCACCGCATCCAGTAACTGCTCGGCAGTAAGGCGGCGCGGCCGTTGATGCGAGAAATTGTTCTCATCGTCGGCATTCCATTCATTTACGCGATAGCTCGATTGGTAAGTGCGCGAATTTACAACGGTCCGCATCAGCTGTTTCAGGTCGAAGTTGGATTTCTGCACTTCGTTGGCCAGCGCGCTGAGCAGCGCCGGATTGCTCGAGGGATTGCTTGGCCTGAGATCATCGACAGGATCGATGATGCCGCGGCCGAAAAAGTAGCTCCAGAGTCGATTCGCGATAGCGACGGAAAAATAAGGATTCTCTTTTGACGTGAGCCAGCCGGCAAACTGACGGCGGCGGTTCTCCTCCGGATTTACATGAGCGGGAGCGAACGGAAAGTTTGCCGGCACAACATAGCCGTACTTGGGATGCCTGATTTCATAGCCGTCACGCTTTTCGTACACGACCGCTTCACCGCTGCCGGCGCCTTCTTTAATCGCGATCCCTCCGAAAAAAGCAGCCATCTCGTAGTAGTTCTTCTGCGTCCACGGCTCAAACGGATGGTCGTGGCACTGAGCGCACATCATGCGGACACCCATGAAAAGCTGCGACGCAGTCTCCATGGCTACCTTGGGCTCTTTGGTCACGCGATAGAAATTTGCGGGCGGGTTGGTGAAGGTGCTTCCGCCGGCAATAATAATTTCGCGGACGAACTGGTCGTATGGTTTGTTGCGCGCCACCGACTGTCGAATCCAATTGCGGTACGACCATACTCCTTTTTCGGTAAGGAAGCGGCGGTTACATTGGAGCAAATCGCCCCACTTGAGCGACCAATAGTCAACATATTCATTTGAATCCAGAAGCTGGTTGATCAGCCTGCTGCGTTTCGTGTGACCATCTTCAGGATCATCCAGAAACACGCTTACTTCCTCAGGGCGCGGAATCAGCCCCGTCAAATCCAGATAGACGCGGCGAACAAACTCGGCATCGGTACAAAGAGGTGAAGGAAGAATTTTGAGCCGCTTCAGTTTCGCGTCAATCAGCTTATCGATGAAGTTATGTTGCGGAAGCCGAACCCACTGAAATCCTGTCTTCTCCGTCAAAGCGGTTACCGGGACGGAAGCGAACTGTCCCTGGTATCGAACGAGGATTACGGATTCGCCTTTACGAAGCGATTTCACCAAACCGGAATCAGAAACTTCGGCAATAGTGGAAGCGCTGCTGGTGAAGACCGACTCGAGCGTAACATCTCGCGTGGAACCATCCGGATAATGCGCCAGCACCAGCATTTGCTGGGCCAATCCCGGTTTGTGCATCAGGATTTCTGAGGGAATGACTTCCAGTTTTGAAACTAATCCTGTTTTTTCGTCATTGAACTTCGCCCCCTGCGCAATCCACGCAGCGATCGTGTCATAGTAGGACGAAATGGCGGGGAAGCGAAGACCGCCGCCATGAGCCACTATCGTCGTGGGCTTGAGAAGAATGAGCGACTGCGCCGGATCGGCGCGATTGAACCGCCTGCCCCAGAGATCGTTCACCAGCATGGCGTAATCAAAGCGAGCATCATATCCACGCAAAGAGAGTTTGAATCCGGCCTTGCCCTTGGCGGCCCCGTGGCAGACACCGCTGTTGCATCCCGCCCTCCCGAGGATAGGCATTACATCTTTGACAAAGCCAACCGGCTGGTTCTCAGATAGGCCACGGACCGTGACGGTAAAACTGGTGGTCATGCCGTTGGCAGAGACGTCAATCCTAGCTGTCCCGTCTTTGACCGGGCTCATCAAGCCGCCTTTATCAATTTGCACTGCATCGCTTGATGTCTTCAGTTGAGCGCTCCCGGTGATGTCCTGAGTCGTCCCATCGGCTGATCGTGCTGTGACCAGCACGCGCCGGATTTCACGGGGACTGGTAAACACGATATCCGACGGTTGGATATCGAGCCCCGGCTTGGTGGCGGCAATGCGAGAGTGTTCGGAGTTTGCAGCGCGCTTTACAGCCGGCCTGCGATTCGATTGCGTCGCATCGCGGTTGCTCGAAAGCGAAGAGCCGGCCCTGGCCGGCTTATCCATCGAGCCGAATAGAGGGATCGACAGCAATATCGAGAGGCTTGCAAAGAATGCACGATTGGCTCTCATGGCATTTTATGGTCCATCTTCAAACTCATCCCAAGAATATGAGAAAATGCTGAGCAGTGCAGCTCAGTCCGTAGGCCTCAAGCCAAAGCCGATGACGACCACGAGCCCACAGTGGCCGTAAGGTCACAACCAAACGAGTGACGCGAGCCATGTCAAGAAGGGCGCATGATCAGCGGCGGGCTTGGTGGCGCCACCCGCAGAGTCGCGACCGGAAGGAAGCGGCGCGCCAG
>DASYPF010000423.1:0-5152 GCA_036006905.1 Acidobacteriota bacterium | reverse complement strand
TGTCGCCTCGCCGGCATAATAGGTGATCAGTTTGTCCAGGGCCCAGATGCGGACTTCGGGATAAGCGCTCCGCCCCAAGGATTGCAACTCTTGGATGTTTCTTAAATTGTCAGGCATTCGACCACTTTGTGCCCTTTGTGCAGCAGGTTGGCGACTTTCAATTTTTCGTGACCAAGTTTTTGATATCTCCTCAGTTGATGTCAATGGATTTTTGGATACGACCCAACGGTGCCTTTCAAAATGAGGGCTTCGAGCGTGCGGACCAGTTGGCCCTCGATTTTGAACAAAGCTGCAGCGGTGCAGACGGCACTTTCTTAGCGACTCGGCTACGTGCTACACTCCGCGCAAAAAAATATGACCACTCACATCACCTGCTCTGTGTTCATCGCCACGAGCGTAGATGGCTTTATAGCGCGCGAAGATGACTCACTGGACTTTCTTCCACCGGGAGGCGGAGAAGAACACGGCTACACGGCATTCATCTCCTCGGTGGACGCGGTCGTCATGGGACGGCGGACTTTCGAGAAGGTGCTAACTTTCGATAAATGGCCCTTCACCAAGCCCGTGGTCGTGCTCAGCAGCCGTCCACCGAGGGCGAAGTTGCCTAACGGTGCCGTGATCAAGTTCATGTCAGGCGAGCCACGCGCGGTTGTAGCCCGGTTGGCGGAGCGCGGCATGAGACATCTTTACGTGGATGGCGGCGTCACCATTCAACGCTTTCTCGAAGCGGGACTGATCGGGCGGATGACCATAACCCGCGTACCAGTGCTGATTGGCCGCGGCATTCCCCTATTCGGTCAGCTTTCACGCGACATCCGCCTAGAACACGTCGCCACGCGGACGTATCCGAGTGGATTGGTAACAAGCGAATACCTGGTCGCGCGTGGTTGATTGAAATAACGGGCTCAATTGGTCAACCGCAGAAGGGTTCTACCGCAGAAGGGGGTCAGGTCTTCAGAATTCATTTTTTGCGCTGGACCGAACTGACCCCTATAAGCCCCGGGCTGACGCCCGCGGTTCTGATTTTGCGACTTTCTCACGCCGTTACAGGAGTTCAAACTTTTTGTTTCGTGCCCACTTGTAAACGCGGAAATCGCTGTCGAACGTCAGAATTCGTTGTTCCTGGTGGATCTCGGCGCATCGGATGAGACAGGCGTCGGCCAGTGAGATCGGCCTATCGGAATACTTTCTCATAAGTGCCTCAACCTGTGCCCAATGTTTGTCGATGGAGATGGCTATCTTGTATACCCCGCGCCGCCCGAGTGCGACGATTTCAGCGGGACCTGCCGGATCAACCTTCTTCATCAGGAGACAGGCCTCGGCCACTACGGCTTCGCAACTGTGAAACGGCGGCAGGCACGCAGCAAACAGCCTGCGGGCCCGCTCATGATTAGCATCGTTTTTGGAAAGCAAAGCCACCAATGGACCGGTATCGAGAAGAACCCCTGCGCTGTTCACCTGCCGAAGCCCTCCAGGTGTTTCCTGCTGCTGGAGAGATCTTGCGGCCCATTTTTGAATCGTCCGACGCTACGTCCCGCAAGGGCGAGGGCACTTGGGCGCCGACCCTCTTGCTCGGCCACCAGTTGAAGCCCATGCCGGACGATCTCCGATTCAGTACGGCCGGTGGATCGTTTCAGCTCCTCAAGCCTCGCCCGGTCCTCTTTGCTCAGGCGGGCGTGAATGTATTTTTTCATAGGACTCAATGTAGCACAACATTAACGTATCGTGCTACAGGGAGTGTTAACCGCCAAGACACCAAGGACACCAACCCAGTGTGAAGTTTGGAGTACGGAAGGCAAACACCGGTAAATAGTCAAGAAAGCAAAGTCGTGCCCTCCGTACTCAAACTTCGGGCCTCTTGGTGTCTTGGTGGCTAAGATTTTCTTTGATATGCGCCAGTCTGCATTGAGATGGTTTTTTGGGCAATCTTCTCTGTCTGAATAGTCTTTCGGTGTGCTGCGCATGAACGTTCTACAACATACCGATTTGTTTCAGAACGGAAATGGCAGAAACTGTCCCTTTTCTTCGCCGGTAAGCAACTTAACTCGGGGAAACTCTTATCGGAAGCTGACGAAGCTAGCAGATGAAGACAACGCATGCCGTACCCCTTAGCGAAGAGATCCTCCAAGAGATTGTGCACCGTATCGTCGAAACAATCGCACCAGAGAAGATTATCCTTTTCGGCTCGGCGGCCCGCGGGCAAATGGGGCCGGATAGTGATCTGGATTTCCTGGTAGTGAAAACAGGTGTAGATCAACGAGAGGCGGTCCGAACTATTCGTCGAAAACTGGTTGGATTAGGACTCGGCATACCTAAGGACATCATCGTCGTGCATCCTGAAGATCTAGAGCGTTACAGGCCATCCACGTTGATAATTTTCGGGTTGCTATTTGCGCTGCGCCTGCATTGCTCTATTTTCGGCCGTTTCCCGAGAAGTACCGCTCGACGACATTGATCAGAACATTGAGCCGCTCATCAGTGCGGTGCTGAGCCTCGGTCAATTGCCGCTGAGCTTCAGCCAACCGGTCGATCCTTTCGTTGGTGCCTTGCATGGCATCGGCCACCTGGTTAAACCGTTCCTCGGTTCGGCGCGCGAAATCTTCCACGAAACGGCCGGTACGAAGCAGAAAGTCGCCCAGCTGTCCAATCTGCTCGGAGTGGCGGTCGATCGCCGCAGACATCGCAGCTTGATGGTCAGCCAGAAACTCTATCTGCCGCTCAATGCGCTCAAAACGCTCCTCGGGATCCATACGTATATCTTAACCCAAACGTTCGCCACGGCAAAGGCGCGGGAACGGCGGTCATGAGGCGTACAGAAAGCCCGATCCAAGTCTCCCAGGACAGCCTTCGTGATTCTCCGGCGAGGCTCTGGACGCTGTCTTGAAACTTCGTTCGTCAGTCCCAAAGGGACGACCGAGAAAAGCCCAGCGATTATGGTTTTTCAAAAAATAAGTTGGAGTCGAAGTCGCGTTTATGTCGAGACAAGAAACGAGCCTGCTGCGCAGGCTTCCGTCACCTATTTACCCTCCAATTCCATATTATTTATTAAAAACCATAATCGCTGGGAGCGGGAAGGTTGAGAGGTCCAGTCCCGTGGGGACGGTTGAATCTCCGGAAGGCTACGCCGGCGCGACGAAAACATTCTCAGTCGTCCCTACGGGACTTCGCTGCAAATTTGTGTTTCTCCAACCCCAGCGATAAATCGCTGGGCTATTTTCGGACATCCCTCCGGGATCTCTGGTCAGTTTTGAACCGCCGGATCTAATCAATCGTGCCAATGGAACTCATGAATCGGCGTCGGAGTCATTATAGATGTGAGGCTGGTTATGGATAGGTCGCTTCTTCTCTGGTTTGGCCGCCGGCGGAATCAAATAGTATTGCTCATGCTGGTCCTCATCGGCGCCCTTCCTGTCCTTTATTGGTATTCGTGCGCCATGAAGGTCGCAAAACTCCCGCCAGCGGAGACCGAATTATTCCTCGCAACTCCCGCAGTTGAAAGCTCTCAAAGAGAAACCGCCGCCTTGGAATTACCAAAGAGTGTAGCATCTACCGCGGTGGCAGGGTCCGAAATAAGGATCACTGGCGCGCGGTTGCCAGACCGAACGCACGACAGTAGAAAAGTTATCCTTAAAGGTCAGTACGGTCTCACCGTTAAATCCTTTGATCCGTTCTTTGCTAATCTGCAAAGACAAGTGAGCCAAGACGGGGGATACATTTCCGATATCAGCACAGCTCGTGGATCGGGAATAGTGTCGCGCGCATCCATAGCGGTACGCATTCCGGTCGGTGGTGTTGAGCCCTTCATTGATTGGCTTCGCCGTCAAGGTGTGATTACAAAGGAGAGTGGAACGTCTGAAGATGTTACTGAGGAGTATGTTGATATCGGCGCGCGATTGGAAAATGCTCGAAGATTCGAGGCACGCCTGCTGCAAATGTTGCAAAATCACACTGCAAAGCTTTCGGACCTGGTTCTTGTTGAAGAGAAGCTCAGCAACATTCGTGAGCAGATCGAGCGATATGAGGGCAAGCTTCGCTACTTTGACAAGTTTGTTGCTTTTTCTACCTTGACCATTGAGGTGACAGTTGAAGAGCCCTACAGGCCCGCGGTCGAAAGGACTTTTTGGCACCGTGCAGCACGGGTGTGGAGCGAATCTATTCGTGGATTACTGGATTTCGGACAGGGCATCGCACTGGCGATCATTGCATTCCTCCCCTGGAGCATCCCATCCGCATTGATAATTTTCAGGTTGCTGTTTGCCCTGCGCCACATTCGTCGCAGAACTCTTCCCGGGACGCGGTAGCCGATCGACACTTCGGGGTTCCAAGCGATTTCTGTCGGCCAACATCCCGGCTGCGGCATCGTAAATAATCGTGAAAGCCCATCGAGCAATAGCTCTCGTATTCGCCGCAATGCTATGTCAGGGATGCAAGGTCGGTGTTGGGTGCTCGCGTTCGAGCGATCTCCGGCTGTCCAGTATCCAAACAAACAGCGCGGTTTCTCCTGGAGAGGCTGAGCACGATCTTTACCTGGATGTGAATGGCACGCGCGTGCATGTGCGTGGGTTTGTCATCTCCGGGACAAGAATCATTTTCAGGATTGGACCGCAAGCGGGCTCGGTAGTGCTGAAGGAGTTTTCGGTCGTGCCGGCGGCAATTCCCAATGTCAACCGTTTGAGGGAACCCTGGTACCTCGCAGATCGAACACGAGTTCCTCTGGAGCTTCCAAAGACGATTTCCGATGACGCCGTGCTGGAAGTTCGCAGTGACGACCCAATAGTTTCGCGATCGGGGCCGTGCCGGTTTCGCATCGTTTTCCCTGCGGGCGGGGGCGACAGCGTCTTGGCTGCTGAAGGACGAGGTGAAGGCGGCCGCTGCCGCCCGATTTACTTCCCGCCCGGCTGGGGAACGGTCCTCGATTTTATTCGTGGCGAAGAAGACCAATAGCGGCAGCCGTGCGGGAAGTGGCGACTTTGCCGCCCGCCGTGCAGAATTGCTGTGCCTTTCCGTCAGTTTCTTCCATTTATTTTTCCGGCAAGAGAGACAAACTCCGAAGCACCAAAAACAGTACACTACGATCACCAAATATGCGTCAACAAGCAATTCTGAACGCCCAATGGTGAGAGGCATTGATCATTAAATTTCAAGTGTCAAC